>SCRB01000425.1 GCA_004299545.1 Rhizobiaceae bacterium | reverse complement strand
GAGACCTTCAGTCGCTCGAACACCTGCTCCTGGCGCTTATGGTCGCCGGAGACGGTGAAGGCCATGAGCTGGTCGAGCGTCATGCCGTCCTCGGCATAGACGTCGAGCAACACCGGCGAGACCGACGCGAGCTTCAAGCGCTGTTTGACCACGTTGACCGAGACGAAGAACGCGGCGGCGATCTCCTCCTCGGACTGCCCCTTCTCGCGCAATGCGAGGAAGGCGCGGAACTGGTCGAGAGGGTGCAACGGCGCGCGCTGGACGTTCTCGGCGAGCGAGTCCTCCTCGGCGATGCCGCTGTCGCGGACGATGCACGGTACTGGCGCAGTCTTGGCGAGGCGCTTCTGCTTCACCAGCAGCTCCAGCGCCCGATAACGCCGGCCGCCGGCCGGGATCTAGAACATGCCGGTCTCGACGCCGGCCTGGTCGACGACAGCGCGCACGCTCAGGCCCTGCAAGAGACCGCGGCGGGCGATATCGTCGGCCAGTTCCTCGACTGAGACGCCGGCCTTCACGCGCCGGACGTTCGACTGGGAGAGCAAGAGTTTGTTGAAGGGGATGTCGCGCGAGGGCGAGAGGGTGATCTTCTGAACAGGGGTAGCCATCGGGATGTACTCCGCGACGAGCGCCGAAAGCCTCTCTCTCGGCATCAACTCGTCACGAAGCGCAGCGCCGCCCTCTCACTCTGGAGGGCAGCGCCGCAGAACCGACGACTTTCAATTAGCGCACCTTCGACTCCCAATTAGCCGGCATCGGCTGAAAGCCGGAGACACGCCTTTCCGCATCTCCGGCTTTCCGGGAGTCAGGCCGCCCGGTCGAGCAGCTTCTTGGCCCGCGCCTCCAGGTCGAGCCGGGCATCCTGCTGGGTCTTGTCGCGCGCGACCGCGGTGATGCCCTGCACGAAGTCGAAGACGCTCTCGGGCTTGCGGCCTTCCTCGGCCAAGACGGTCTCGATGATCTTCGCCGTCTCGGCCTTGGAGAAGCCGCGCTTGCGCAGGAAGTCGCTGCGGTCCTCGTCGGAGCGGGCGACGATCTTTTCCCGCGCCGCTCTGATCCCGTTGACGAAGGGGACGGCTGAGGAATTGGCAAAGCGTGTCAGCGCCGGCGCCGCCTCATGCGCAAAACGCGAGGCAGCGTATTTCGAGTGACGGATGGTGATCTCCTCGAAATCCTCAACGCCCCAGAGATTGCGGTTCTGGCAGACGGCGCGGAGATAGAAGCTCGCCATGCCGAGCGTCTTGGCGCCCACTTCCGAATTCCAGCAGTAGAAGCCGCGAAAGTAGAGATCGGGGGAGCCGTCCGGGAGGCGACCGGCCTCGATCGGATTGAGGTCGTCGACCAGAAAGAGGAAGACGTCGCGATCGGAGGCATAGAGCGTAGTCGTGTCCTGGGTGATGTCGACGCGCGGATTGTAGACCCCCGTCGACCAGTCGAGGACGCCCGGCACCTTCCAGCGGGTGTCGCCCGTGCCGTCGCCTGCGATACGCTGCACAGCCGAGACCAGCTCATGATCGAAGATGCGGCCGTAGTCGGGCCCGGTGACGGCACGCAGCTCGACGCGGCCGTCTTCGATCTCGAGCGTCTTCACCTGCTCGGCTCGATGGGAGGTCAGCCCGTATTGCAGGTTGATCCCGGCGAGCGGCGCCGGAAGCTGGCGCAGATAGGCCGCCGGCGCGCCGACCAAACCGGCGAGCTGGCCGAAGCTCCAATGCGTGGGCGCGATCGGCGCATCCGAGCCGGGCAGCATCAGCGCCAGGCGCTCTGCATCGTCGCGGCTGGCGTCTACCCGGATCGCCGCGCTCTCGACGGTTCGGGTGCGGCTCCGCTCGGTCCGACCACGAACGGCGGCGTAGAGGTCCGACAGGGACAGGTAACGCTCGTCCGCCGGCCGCGAGAACCATTCCGACGATACCCGGCCAATCCGCTGGCCGCGGCTCACATCCACCTTGTAGCCGTCAGCGCGGTCGCGAGCGGCGTCCAGAATCTCCACATGGGTCATGGCTAGTCTCCATCACGGGCGCCGGAGGCCTCTCCTCCAGCCCTCAACCCGTCACGGCGAAGCCGGTCCGTCCTCTCACTCTAAAAGGGGCGTTGCGGGGATTTCCCCGCAGAAAGGGGTGCGTCGGCGACCGCGGCGCCGACCAGGGGGAAGACGTCCCCCTCCAGTGATCCGTCATCCCGTATCGGCGAATTTCCGGCTTTCAGATGAGCGGTCAGCCTCGATTTACCGAGTGTCAGGGGCTCCGGGCGATCCATCGCCTCCAGGCGTTCGGGCATGTCGAGCAGTTTGAGCGCAGCGGCGGTTAGGGCTTCGGCGATCGTCGGATAGGTCTCGGCCGAGCTGATCGAAACGCCATTGCCCGGAAAGGTCACCGTTGCTTGGAAGCCATTGCCTTTGGGCGTGGCGGAGAGGGTGATCGCCGGCATGTCAGGACCTCCACCTGTCTCGTTCCTCGCCGCCAGACACGGCGAAGGAGGCCCGCGAACTTAGCTCACTTCCCGGATCTGAGACAGCTTCGTCCAACCTGCCCAAGCTCAAGGTGAGGCTGGTCCCCATGACTCCCAATGTCTGGAGCCTGCGGTGTCCCAGAGATCAGGTTGCAGACTGTCAGAAACCCGCTTATATTTCTAACAGGAGAATGGCCATGTCGCGTCTGAGCGAACAGATTCTGGCATATGCGGAGAGGCAGTCCGAAGGGGCGCTCATATCTGCTAAGAGCTTGCTCCACCTCGGCAATCGCGCTGCGGTGGACCAGGCTTTGTCGCGTCTGGCCGAGCGCGGGCAGCTCATCCGTGCCGGGCGGGGAGTCTACCTCCGCCCGATCACATCCAGGTTCGGTACGCGCGCGCCCTCGGTCGAACAGGCTGTGGAAGCGCTTGCCGCCCAGCGGGGCGAGGTCATTGTCTCGAATGGGGCAGCTGCGGCCAACGCCCTTGGCCTGACGACGCAGGTGCCGGTTCGGTCGGTCTATCTGACTTCGGGCCGCAGCCGGAAGATGAGCCTCGGCAAGCAGGTCGTGGAACTGCGCCACGCGCCGCGCTGGCAGTTGACCTTGGGCAGCCGGCCGGCGGGGGAAGCGGTGCGCGCACTCGCGTGGCTAGGTCCCGACAAAGCCGAGGAAGCGCTCATGACGCTGAAGCGGAAGATGCCGCCAGGCGTCTTCGGCGAACTGGTGGCCGCCGCGCCGCAGCTTCCGACGTGGCTCGCGCGGAGCGTGGGAAAGGCGGCCTATGGCTGACGCCTTTCTCTCTCTGCCGGTCGAGGACCGCCGTGAGGTCCTGCGCGTTGCTGCCGATCGATCCGGCCGCCCGGCACACCTCCTTGAAAAGGATGTGTGGGTCGTCTGGGCGCTGGCGACCTTGTTCGGATCAGACACCGGCGCGCACTTGGTGTTCAAGGGCGGCACCTCCCTATCCAAGGCTTACGGCGTGATCCGGCGCTTTTCCGAGGACGTGGACCTGACCTATGACATTCGCGCCATCGCGCCCGACCTTGTCGGCGAGGACGGCGAAGCGCTGCCAAAAAACCGCAGCGAGGAAAAGCGGTGGTCGAAGGCGGTGCGCCACCGCCTTCCCGAATGGATAGCCGAGACGATCCAGCCTCTCGTCGCCAGCGCGCTCGACGCGCAGTCGCTCGCGGCAACCCTCAGACCAGAAGGCGATCGGCTCTACATCGACTACGAGGCGACCTCGGCGGGCTCCGGCTACGTCGCTCCAAGCGTGATGCTGGAATTTGGCGCCCGGTCGACCGGCGAGCCGGCGAGCTTTCGCGACGTGACCTGCGACGCCGCCGGATTGATCGACGGCATCGGCTTTCCAGCGGCCCGCCCCCGAGTAATGCACGCCGAGCGGACCTTTTGGGAGAAGGCCACGGCGATCCACGTCTTCTGCCTGCAAGAGAGGATTCGTGGCGAACGCTTCGCGCGGCACTGGCACGATGTCGTTCGGCTCGACGAGGCCGGAATCGCCGCCGCCGCCCTGGTGGATCGGCAGCTTGGGGGCGCCGTCGCCCGCCACAAAAGCATGTTCTTCGCCGAGAAGGGCGCGGATGGCACGCTGGTCGACTACGACAGGGCCGTACACGGCGGCCTGCGCCTCGTGCCGGCCGGCGTAGGGCTTGCGGCGCTGAGCAAAGACTACGGCCAAATGGTCGATGATGGCTTATTGCTCGAGGATGCAGAGCCCTTCGAGGCGCTGATCGATCGGTGTGCC
>SCRB01000424.1 GCA_004299545.1 Rhizobiaceae bacterium | reverse complement strand
GCCTCTGTTCCATATCGGCCAGCCTGGCTTCATAGGGCCGCAGCCGATGGTCGATCGATCGGGCGAGCCTGTCCCGTAAATATCTAAGCAAATTCAGTCGCCCCTTTCGTCAACCTGCCACCATCGCAGCGAAGCAAGCGGTCTGCCTCGTGGGACTTCTGAAGACCTCTCCAACGATCGTCACGATCGATGTCGGCGGCATCCCCCTCTCTCCGACTTCCGCGGCGCACGGCAACCCCAACGGGTGATCCCGCCGGCGAACGGACATCCCTTTCCTATCGCCGGCATACAAACAAAATACTGTCCTGCAGGCGGAGTTGCATGCAGGCCGAATTTTTCACCTGGAAGATATACTTGGGCAGTCAGCTTCCCCCTGTTCCCGACCGGACGGGAAAGTTGAACAAGGAAAAGTCAACTCCTCAAAACCGCATCTATACAACAGCTTATGTATAGCGCGGCGCCGAAAGGGCGAAGCGGGGTGGAGGCAGAATGTCCTGAAAGGCGCTCGTGTCGGAGCAGGAGCCGGAGGAAGAGGCGGTCGTGCGGCCCTATTCGTTCCTTGCCGTCAATCTGGCGACAAGCGATTCCATCCGCTCCGCCAGCATGGACAGCGCGCCGGTCAGCGCGGCATCATTCTTGTCGGCCTTGGAAAGGGCATCGTCGCGCGTCTTGCGCAGCGTGCCGACCTCGCCTTCCATGCCCTTGACGCGCTTCTGCAATTCGGAAAGTTCATCCATCACCATGATACCGGCCATCACGGTCAGGCGCTGGTCGCCGATTTCCCCGAACGAATCCTTTAGATGCGCTACATACCGGTCGAAACGCTCGGCGAGATCAATAAGATGCTCTTCCTGGCCTTCGTCGCAGGCCATGCGGTAGGTCTTGCCATCGATCGTCACGGTCACTTGAGCCACAACAACACCCTCACCTGTCGAGAACGGCGCGGATCGTCTCCATCGCGGCGACCAGCCGGCGCGAGACTTCCTTGTTGGCGTCTTCGAGGCGCTCGGCGCGGGCCTCGGATTTGTCCAGCTCCTGCGCCAACCGGGCGCGATCGGCATTCATGCGCTGGACTTCCGCTTCCGTTTCGGTGAAGTCCTGCTCATGTTCGAGGCGTATCTCGACCGCCTCCTCCAGTGTCCCGATCGCCTGGGCCAGCCGGCCGATGACTTCCTTTAGAGTTGCTTCCCCGGTCATGTTCCCGTTCCATGCCCCACCGGCATCGAATCGCACGCATTCATAACACGTTACAGGGAAAAAATTAGGCGGCGTGTGAATGCCGGTCAATAAAGCCGCGATCGTTACCCCCCGAAATTATGCGACCGCGGTTCAGCTGCGGTCGGGACCTCCCGCCGCAGGGCCGGTTTTATTGACTCGCGACGCGCAACTGCTATGTCTCCAAATGACTCCCCCCACGGTGTTCATGCGGCGCCAGGCCGCGCAAGAAGAGCGGACGCTTCATGACCTCAAGAGAAAATCACGACCGGATGGCGAATGCGATCCGTTTCCTCTCCATCGATGCCATCGAGAAGGCCAATTCCGGCCATCCCGGCCTGCCGATGGGCGCCGCGGACGTAGCGACGGTGCTGTTCACACGGTTCCTGAAATTCGACGCGAAGAACCCCCATTGGCCGGACAGGGACCGTTTCGTCCTCTCCGCCGGACACGGCTCGATGCTGCTCTATTCGCTGCTCTACCTCACCGGCTATGAGGATATGACGATCGACCAGATCAAGAATTTCCGCCAACTAGGATCCAGGACCGCGGGCCATCCGGAATATGGTCATGCGACCGGCATCGAGACGACCACGGGCCCCCTCGGCCAGGGGGTCGCCAACGGCGTCGGCATGGCGATCGCGGAAAAGCACTTGCGTGCCCGGTTCGGCGGCGATCTGGTCGATCACTACACCTATGTGCTGGCCGGCGATGGCTGCCTGATGGAAGGCATTTCCCAGGAGGCGATCGCGCTTGCCGGCCATTTGAAGCTCGGCAAGCTCATCATCTTCCACGACGACAATCATATCTCGATCGACGGCTCGACCTCCCTTGCCGACAACACAGACCAGGTGGCGCGCGTCAAAGCGTCCGGCTGGAACGGCATGCACATCGACGGGCACGACCCGGAAGCGATCGCCGCCGCGATCGAGACGGCTCGGCAATCCGACCGGCCGACCTTGATAAGCTGCCGCACGACGATCGGCTTCGGCGCTCCGACGAAAGCGGGAACGAACAAGATCCACGGCTCGCCGCTCGGTGCCGAGGAAGTTGCCGGCACGCGCCGCGCGCTCGGCTGGGATTATCCGCCTTTCGTCGTACCGGACGATCTGCTGGACGAATGGCGCGCCGTCGGGAAACGATCGGTCGAGAAGCGCGAGGCATGGGAAAAGCGTCTGACGGCGTCCGACAGGAAGAGCGAATTCGAGCGCGCCATTCACGGCGAGCTTCCGAGGGGGCTCGACCAGGCGATCATCGCCCACAAGAAGAAGATCGCTGCCGAAAAGCCCAGTCTCGCGACCCGCAAGGCGGGGGAAATGGTGCTCGAGGTCATCAACGGCATGGTGCCGGAGACGATCGGAGGCTCGGCCGACCTCACCGAATCCAACAACACCAAGACCAGCCAGACGAAAGAGATCACACCGGACGATTTCAGCGGCCGCTATATCCATTACGGCATCCGCGAACACGGCATGGCCGCCGCAATGAACGGCATGGCGCTGCATGGCGGCATCATCCCCTATGGCGGCACCTATCTGTGCTTCTCGGATTATTGCCGCCCGGCCCTGCGGCTTTCCGCGCTGATGGGCATCCGCGTCGTCTTCGTCATGACGCATGATTCCATCGGGCTCGGCGAGGACGGGCCGACGCACCAGCCGGTGGAACACCTCGCGGCGCTGCGCGCCATCCCCGATCATGTCGTCTACCGGCCGGCGGACGGCGTGGAGACCACCGAGTGCTGGCAACTGGCGCTTGAATCGCCGAAGAATTCCTCCACGCTGGCGCTGACCCGGCAGGGTGTCTCGACGGTCCGCACCGCGCATTCCGACAAGAATCTCTGTGCCCTCGGCGCCTATGAACTCGCGCCCGCGAGCGGGGAAGCCAAGGTCACCATCTTCGCCAGCGGTTCCGAGGTGGAGATCGCTCTTGCGGGCCGTGCCCAACTGGAAGCCAAGGGTATTCCCGCGCGGGTCGTTTCCGTTCCTTCCTTCGAACTGTTCGACCGGCAGGACGCCGCGTACCAGCGGGCCACTATCGGCAAGGCGCCGGTCAGGATCGCCGTCGAGGCCGCCGTCCGCGAAGGCTGGGACCGCTTCATCGGCCGGGACGGGATTTTCATTGGCATGAAGGGCTTCGGCGCCAGCGGCAAGGCGAAGGATCTCTTCCCGCATTTTGGCATCACCGCGGATGCCGTTGCCAAAGCGGCGGAGGATGCTCTCAAGGGCTAGGCCAGTCGAACCCCGTTGGCGGCTGTGCCAGCGGGTCGCGGGGTCAGGCGTATGGATTCTTCCCCGAACTGACGTTAGATACGGCTCATGAAAGGGAGCCTCGCCGCTGCGGGGTTTCCTTTGATTTCGCGCTACAGGCGCTTTTACCCTTCACCCTTCGGGAGAAATGGAAATGACCGTCAGAGTTGCCATCAACGGATTTGGCCGTATCGGCCGCAACGTGTTGCGCGCCATCATCGAATCGGGCCGCAAGGACATCGAGGTGGTCGCCTTGAACGATCTCGGCCCCGTCGAAACCAACGCGCATCTGCTGCGCTACGACTCGGTCCATGGCCGCTTTCCCGGAGTGGTCACGGTCAAGGGCGACACGATCGACGCGGGGCGCGGCCCGATGAAGGTGCATGCCATGCGCAATCCGGCGGAACTGCCCTGGAAGGCGGAAGGCGTCGATATCGCGCTCGAATGCACTGGCCTTTTCACCGCGCGCGACAAGGCCGCGGCACATCTCGAGGCCGGCGCGAAACGCGTTCTCGTTTCCGCGCCCGGCGAGGGCGTCGACCTCACGGTGGTCTACGGCGTCAACCACGACAAACTGACGAAGGACCATGTCGTCGTCTCGAATGCGTCATGCACGACCAACTGCCTTGCTCCGGTCGCCATGATCCTGAACGAAGCTTTCGGTCTTGAAAAAGGCTTCATGACGACGGTGCATTCTTATACCGGCGACCAGCCGACGCTCGACACCATGCACAAGGATCTTTACCGCGCCCGCGCCGCGGCCATGTCGATGATCCCGACTTCTACCGGCGCCGCCCGCGCGGTCGGCCTGGTCCTACCCGAACTCAAGGGCAAGCTCGACGGTGTTTCCATCCGCGTGCCGACGCCGAACGTCTCCGTCATCGACCTGAAGTTCGTCGCGAAGAAGCCGACCACGGTCGAAGCGGTCAATGCGGCCATTCGCGAAGCCGCCGACGGCAGGCTCAAGGACATCCTCGCCTACACGGAAGACAAGCTCGTCTCCTGCGACCTCAACCACAATCCGGCGTCTTCGACCTTCGCGCTGGACCAGACCAAGGTGATCGGCGGCAACCTCGTCCGCGTCATGTCCTGGTACGATAATGAATGGGGTTTCTCGAACCGCATGTCGGACACCGCCGCGGCGATCGGTAAGCTCATCTGAGAGCGGCACTTCTTCCTGCCCGATGAATGGCGGCCGAGAGCCGCCATTCTTTTGCGGTCCGGGTGCCGGCTCACAACTTTATTTCGTCGAATTTTCCCGCTAATTTCGCAAATGCAGCGGGTTGCCGCTGTTTCCGTCATTTGCCGGCCTCAACGAACAAGATCTCGCCTCGCGTATGGAGCACGGGAGCAGGGACGCGAATCGCCCCACGCTCGAGCGGTTTCGTTGCTGGCCGGGAATAACGGTGAGGGAGGACCGGAACGGCGGGCGGTTGGAGAGACGCGCATCCGCGGCGGAAAGGGGACAAGCCATGATGGATGCGATCTACGTCGTCACGCTGGTCAGCATGCTGCTGGTCCTGTTCGCGACGTTTTCCAGCCTGCTGGCCTTCCGCTTCGGCGCCCCCCTTCTTCTTCTCTTCCTCGCAATCGGCCTGATCTCGGGGGTGGACGGGCTCGGCGTCAATTTCGACAATGCGCCCGTGGCCTATTTCGTCGGCGATCTCGCGCTTGCGCTGATCCTGTTCGATTCCGGCTTCAGCACACCTTACCAGTCATTCCGGCAGGCGGTATGGCCGGCGGCGGTCATGTCCACCGTCGGTGTCCTCATTACCGCCGCGCTGGTCGGCCTGGCGGCGCATTTCCTTCTCCACGTCACATTCATCAGCGGGCTCCTGCTCGGTGCGATCGTCGCATCGACCGACGCGGCGGCGGTCTTTTTCCTGTTGCGCGCTGGAGGAATCAATATTCGGGAGAAAGTGCGGGCGACGCTCGAGATCGAGTCCGGCACCAACGATCCGATGGCGATCTTTCTGACCCTCGCGCTGGTCGGCATCATTTCCTCCGGCGCCGGTTTCGAGAGCCTGACCACAGATGTCGTCATCCTGTTCTTCAAGGAGATGGCGCTCGGCGTGCTATTCGGCCTCGCCGGCGGTATGCTGATCGTCAGTCTCGTCAACCGCATCAAGATGGAACGCGGCTTGACGCCGATCTTCGTGCTTTCGCTGTCGCTGCTCGTCTTCTCGCTGACCGGCGCCATCGGCGGCAGCGGCTTTCTCGCGGTCTATGTCGCCGGCCTCTATGCCGGCAACAGCGATATACGCTCCGAAGCGGTGATCCGGCACTTCCAGGACGGTGTGACCTGGCTGGCGCAGATCATCATGTTCCTGCTGCTCGGCCTTCTGGCGACGCCGTCGCAATTCGCCGCGATCGCACTTCCCGCCATCGCCATCGCGCTTTTTCTCATCCTGATCGCGAGGCCTCTGGCCGTTTGGCTGTCACTTCTGCCTTTCAACTACCAACGCGAGGAGACGGCTTTCGTCGCCTGGGTCGGCCTGCGCGGCGCCGTTTCCATTCTCCTCGCCATCCTGCCCGTGCTCTACCGGCTTGAGAACGGGATGGTGATCTTCAACACGGCCTTCATTATCGTGCTGGTTTCACTTCTGGTGCAGGGCTGGACGATCGGCCCGGTGGCGCGGCGGCTCGGGCTCATCGTGCCGGCGCGGGTCGGCCCGGTCGACAAGGTGGAACTGGAACTCCCCGGCACGGCCCATCACGAACTCCTCGCCTATCGCGTCGTGCCCGACAGTCCGGTCGCCAAAGGTGCCCGCATCCCACGCTGGGCACGGCCGTCGCTGGTCATCCGCGACGGCCAGTCCATGCGCTACCAATATGCCGGGAGGCTGCGCGCCAACGATTATGTCTACCTCTTCATATCACAACGCTATCCCCGCCTGCTTGACCGACTATTCGCCAGCCAGGCGCCGGTCGACGAGGACGACGCGGAATTCTTCGGCGCCTTCGCCATCGATCCATCGAGGCCGGCGCGCGAATTGCAGGCGGCCTACGGTCCCGAACTCGCACCCGACGAGCAGGACAAGACCATTGCCGAACTGATGACCGACAGGCTTGGCGGCCGCGCCGAGATCGCCGACCGTGTCGCCTTCGGCCCCGTCGAACTGATCGTCCGCGACGTCAGCGACAACAGCAAGATCATCTCCGTCGGAATCGCGCTTGCTCCCGAAGAGCCGAAGACGCAGATTCCGCTCTTTCCTAATTTGCGCGAGATCAGGACCTATCTGAAAAAGCGCTTTGAGAAGTCCGTCCCGACCGCTGACGGCAAGGAGGACAGCGTGCCGGACAACGCTGCGGAACCATCTTTCCCCAACGAGACGCAAACAGCGGAGCCGGGCGAAAAAAGCGACAAGGATACGGCAGCCTGACAAAAGAGAAGGGCGGCGGAACGTCAGCGTTC
>SCRB01000049.1 GCA_004299545.1 Rhizobiaceae bacterium | reverse complement strand
CGAATAAAGGAACCGCCGGTATAATCGGTTCCCCCGCGGGGAGGGCGATCGACAGAGCCACGTTCGATGCGCGACTGACGCCGTAGATAAACCCCGTCGATTTTCGGCGGGGTTTTCGTATTCGATTTTCAGCCGATCAGCGTGCGGCGGACCGAGTCCCGCCAGCCCTTGATCTTCCTTTTCCGCGTCGCCTCATCCATCCGGGGTTCGAAGCGGCGGTCGAGCGACCAGCTCTTGGAGAATTTTTGGGCGTCAGGCCACAGGCCTGCCTTCGAGCCCGCCAGCCAGGCAGCGCCCAGAGCGGTCGTTTCGAGGACTTTCGGACGATCGACCGGCGCGTCCAGAATGTCGGCAAGGCATTGCATCGTCCAGTCCGACGCCACCATGCCGCCATCGACGCGCAGGACGGTTTCCCCGGCGCCTTTCCAATCCTTGCGCATGGCGTCGAGAAGGTCGCGCGTCTGGTAGGCGACCGATTCCAGTGCGGCGCGGGCAAACTCCGCCGGACCGGAATTGCGTGTCAGCCCGAAGAGTGCGCCACGCGCCTCCGCGTTCCACCATGGCGCGCCGAGGCCGACGAAGGCCGGCACGAGATAGACCTGCTGGGTCGGGTCTGCCTTCGCGGCAAGCATCCCGCTGTCGCGCGCATGGCCGATCATGCGGATGCCGTCACGCAGCCATTGCACAGCGGCGCCGGCGACGAAGATCGAGCCTTCCAGCGCATAGGTCGTCCTGCCGTTCAGGCGATAGGCGATCGTCGTCAGCAGGCGGTTTTTCGAGCGGACCAGCGATTCCCCTGTATTGAGAACGGCGAAACAGCCGGTCCCATAGGTGGATTTCAGCATTCCCGCCTTGAAGCAGGCCTGGCCAACGGTCGCGGCATGCTGGTCTCCGGCGACGCCCAGAATGGGAATGGCGGCGCCGAAGTGACGTTTATCCGTGACGCCGAAATCGTCGGCGCAATCCTTCACTTCCGGGAGCAGGCTTTCCGGAATGCGCAGGATGTTGAGCAATTCACGGTCCCAGCCGTTTTTCGCGATGTCATAGACGAGCGTGCGCGAGGCATTGGTCGCGTCGGTCAGATGCGCCTTGCCGCCGGTCAGCCTCCAGATGAGGAACGTGTCGATGGTGCCGGCGGCGAGTTGGCCTTTTTCGGCGCGGCGGCGCGCGCCTTTGACGTTGTCGAGAAGCCAGCTGATCTTGGTTCCGGAGAAATAGGGGTCGAGCAGCAGGCCCGTCTTGCGCGAGAAGCGGCTCTCCAGCCCCTCTCTCCTCAGCTTCTGGCAAAGTGGGGCGGTGCGGCGATCCTGCCAGACGATGGCTTTGTGGATCGGCTCGCCTGTCTCGCGGTCCCATATGACCACGGTTTCGCGCTGGTTGGTGATGCCGATGGCCCCGATATCGGCCGCTTTCAGCTTTGCCTTCCTGAGAGCGGCCTTGACGGTGCCGAGAGCCGTTTTCCAGATTTCTTCCGGGTCATGTTCGACCCAGCCGGAAGCGGGATAGTGCTGCGTGAACTCCTGCTGCCCGACGCCGCGAACCGCCATGGAACTGTCGAAGATGATCGCTCGCGTGGATGTCGTACCCTGATCGATCGCCAGGATGAAACCGCTCATCTTCCCTTCTCCCCTCACATCCGCCTTCGCCAGGAGCGGGCGGTTCAGCCTGCCTTGCCCCGCTTCCCGCTGCATTCGGCGCTCGCCATGAAGGCTTCAAGGGTTTGCGCCTCGGCAAGGGTGAAACGAAGTCCGCGTTTCGTCCGCCGCCACAAAATATCCTCCGCTGTCAGCGCCCATTCCTCTTGCATCAGGTAGCGGACTTCCGCTTCGTAGAGGTCGGCGCCGAAACGGCGGCCAAGTGCCGCATGGTCCCGGGCCCGGCCAAGGATCGTGCGCGCCCGCGTCCCGTAAAGCCGGATCAGCCGTGCCGCATGGGCTGGCTCCAGAAAGGGGTATTCCTTTTCGAGTTGCGCCACCTGATCGGCATAACCGTTCACCGGAAAATCGCCGCCGGGCAGGGGGGACGACGCGGTCCATGGCGCGCCGCGTTTCCCGAGAAAGCCCTCGATCCTCTCCATGACGGATTCTGAAAGCCGGCGGAAGGTCGTGATCTTGCCGCCGAAACTGTTGATCAGCGGCGCCCCGCCGTCCGGAGCCTCCGTCTTGATGACATAGTCGCGTGTCGCTTCCTGTGCTTTGGACGCATGGTCGTCGAAGAGCGGGCGCACGGCCGAGTAGGTCCAGACAATGTCCTCCCGGCGCACCGGCTCCATGAAATATTCGCTCGCCGCGGCACACAGATAGTCGGTCTCCGCGTCGCTGATCCGAACGGTATGGGGATCGCCGCCATAGTCCCGGTCCGTTGTGCCGATCAGCGTGAAGTCGTTTTCGTAAGGGATGGCGAAGATGATGCGGCCGTCCTTGTTCTGGAAGAAATAGGCGCGCGGATCGTCGAATTTCTTGCGGATGACGATATGGCTGCCCTGGACAAGGCGAACATTGTGGGCGTCGTTTTG
>SCRB01000423.1 GCA_004299545.1 Rhizobiaceae bacterium | reverse complement strand
CGCCGATGTTTTCAAGCACGCCGTGCTTACGCGCATCGTCGAATATCTGAAAGGGAAGGAGAAGGCATTCCGCGTCATCGATACCCATGCGGGAACGGGCCGCTACGATCTTACCTTGCCTGAAGCACGAAAGACCGGTGAATGGCAGGGCGGCGTCGGCAAGCTTCTGAACGCTCCTCTCCCTGATGCCGCCCGGACCCTTCTTGCCCCCTATCTCGATCTGGTCAGGCGAATGAATCCCGACGGCGCATTCAACGTCTATCCCGGTTCCCCACTCATCGCCCGAGAGCTGTTGCGCTGGCGGGATCGTCTATCGGCCGTCGAAAAGCATCCGCAGGATGCGGATGCGTTGCGCAAGCTGTTTTCCAGCGACCATCAGGTCAAGGTGATGGAACTCGACGGCTGGCTGGCGCTTGGCGCGCACCTGCCGCCGAAGGAGAAGCGCGGCCTCGTGCTGGTCGATCCGCCTTTCGAGGAAGAAGGCGAGTTCGCGCGTATGACCGACGGCCTGAAGAAGGCGCACCACCGCTGGCCCGGAGGCGTCTATGCGCTCTGGTATCCGGTCAAGGACCGGGCCGGCGCGGAAACCTTTCGCCAGACGCTGAAAAGGAGCGGCATGGCAAGGATCCTCGACTGCATCCTGATGATAAGGCCGGCCGCCGCGGCGGAAAGACTTGACGGATCCGGCATGGTCATCGTTAATCCACCCTATACGCTGGAAGCGGAATTGCGCGTCATCCTCGCCGCGCTCGCCGGCATTCTCGCGGAGGACGAGGCGGGGAACTGGTCGCTCGAATGGCTGGCGGGCGAGACGCCGCCACAGGATCGCGGGCAGTGACTTGACCGCCCGGTCGGGGCACAGCATTCTGCCGGCCTTCGGATTCGCCCGCAGCGGACAAAATGAGGGTTCCATGGGGAAGATCACGACATACAGCCTTGCGGTCTCCTTTCTTCTTGCGGCCGCCGGGCTGGCGACAGTCCCGGCGAAGGCGGCCGACTATATCCGGTCGGCGCCGGGGCACGTGGCGCATTATGCGGATCAAGGCATTTGCGCCGAAAGCGGCTATCTCTCGCGGATCAGCAACAAATTCCACTACCAGATCGCGCATGTGCCCTACCTGCCCGATGTCGAGATCGCCGATTTCCAGGGCATCCATCAGAACCGTTATCTGCCTGCAGACGAAGACCATCCGATCGCGCGCCTTTATTGCGAGGCGACGGCCGTCCTTTCGAATGGCAGGCGCCATCAGGTCTTTTACCTGATCGAATCCGGGATGGGCTTTGCCGGTATCGGCGGGACCAATGTCGAGTTCTGCGTCAACGGTTTCGACCGCTGGAAAGTCTATGACGGCCGCTGCCGGGTTCTCTGGTAGGCGATAAGCGGGCCATGGCAGGGAGACGCATCGGCAGGCTGCTGGCCGCCATGCCAATTCTGTTTCTGGCCGGTTCCGTCGCGTCCTGGGCACAGGCGGGTGCGGCGGAAGAAAACGCCTCCCACCGCAAGATTGATTTCTACGTGCTGTCCCTTTCATGGGCGCCGAGTTATTGCGCCCGCCGCGGAGACAAAGCCGACAAGGCTCTCTGCGATGCAACCCCCTCCTATGGTTTCGTGGTGCAGGGCCTCTGGCCGCAATACAATCAGGGTTATCCGCTGAATTGCATCAGTGCCGGTAGTGATAAAGTATCTGCCGACAATCTCGGCGCGATTGCGCATATCATGCCGCGCACTGGGTCGGCCGTAAGGGAATGGCAGACGCACGGACGCTGCTCCGGTCTCACCCAGGACGATTATTTCGCCACCATCCGCGCTGCCTACAAGGCCGTCGCGCTGCCGAGCGACATTCCTCATCTGGGAAGGAGCGTCAGGCCGGTGGATGTCGCGAACGCCTTCCTGAAAGCCAATCCAGGTTTGCCGCGCAACGGCATCAGTGTCGGCTGCAGCAGCCGTTTCCTTCGCGAAATCCACATCTGCCTGACGACGGGCCTGAAATTCCGTTCCTGCCCGGCGGTTCAGCAGAGCATGTGCCGTCTGCCACGGGTGGCGATGCCGCCACGATAGCCCCCTCCAACCAACGATCGCCGGAATGACCATGCCAAAGATTCTCTATGCTTCCGCCTCCCCTTATAGCGCCAAGGTACGGATGGCTGCCGTCTATGCCGGCGTCGGTCTCGAAACCGAAAATATCAACACGGAAGCCGAGCCGCCGCTCC
>SCRB01000422.1 GCA_004299545.1 Rhizobiaceae bacterium | reverse complement strand
GCCCGTCCCCGGCAATGCTATCACCACGCATTGGCGCATTTTTGTGGCGGAACCACCACTCAACCCACAGCCGAACCTTCAACCGCCCAAGAGGAAGCGGTCAGAGAGCCCAAGGTGCGAAAACCGGTGCGTTGACCGCGACCATTTCCGCTCCGCGACCGCGCGAACGCACGTTCGTCTCCACGATCTCGAAGGCGGAAGCATCGGAAAGCAGGCCGCGCAAGGCGGTCGAATTAAGCCTGTGCCCACCTTTGTAAGACCGGAAACAGCCTATAAAACGGGCACCTGCGAGCGCCAGATCACCCATCGCATCAAGCATCTTGTGGCGAACGAACTCGTTCGGATAGCGCAAGCCCTCGACATTGATGATGCGGCCGTCATCGCCGATGACGATGGAGTTTTCGAGCGAGGAACCGAGGCAGTAACCGGCGGCCCAGAGAGGCTCGACCTGCTTCATGAAACCGAAAGTCCGCGCCCGCGAAATCTCCTTGCGAAAGACCTCGGCGCTCAAGTCCAGTTCCAGGCGTTGCCGGCCGATTGCAGGACTGTCGAAATCGATGTCGATTTCGAAGCGTGTCCCGTCATAAGGCCGGAATTCCGCCCAGGACGTGCCATTGTCGAAACGGACAGGTTTGACGACGCGGATGTAGCGTCGCTTGATCGGCAGAAGATCCAGCCCCACATGATCGAAGGCCTCGACCAGCGGAGCAGCGCTGCCGTCCAGAATGGGGGCCTCGGTGCCATCGGCCTCGATCGCCACATTGTCGATGCCGAGTCCGAACAACGATGCCATGACATGCTCGACGGTCGCGACATGCGCGCCGGCAGGATCGCCGAGCACGGTGCGGAGTTCCGTTCCGCCCACTTCCGAAGCCAATGCGCGAATCTCGACGCTTTCGCCGTTCGCCGCGGCGCAATGGAACACGATGCCCGTATCGGCATCGGCCGGCGAAAAATGGATGGAAACCGGCTTGCCGCTATGAACGCCAACGCCTGACAGGCTGACGCGCGACTTCAAGGTGGATTGATATTCCCGGAATTCGATGCCCATGACCCGCACCAATCAGTTCCGCATTTCGACGATGCGGAATGCAGGAGATATTTTTCTCGCCGGAAAGAGAAACAACCCCAAAGAATCTCAGACCCCGACTTTATTCGGGCTGAAACATAGTAGCCGCGAAAAGACACACCAAATCACGGTTTCTTACCCGATGTTACAGGGATATTTCGTGCACCGAAATATCAAGCGCCTGTTTTCATTCCTCTTTTTCCATAAAAAAGGGCGGAAGTCGAGACTTCCGCCCTCACATTTTATGGTCCCTTGTAACGTCAGTTCGCCTGACGCCTGAGGAAGGCAGGAATTTCAAGCTGGTCGTCCTCATGCGCATCCCTGGGTTGCGCAGCAACGCGGCCATGATCGTCGAGTTGCCCGCGCCGGGGCGCATAGACCTGCGGATCGTGACTCGACAGCCGGCGGGCTTCCGGTGCCGGCTGGCGCAGTTTCGGCTCGCGCGGCTGCGCCGGCTGCAGTTTCGCCGGCTCTTCCTCGCGGCGTGAAAGGCCATGCGTCAGGCGCTTCAAAAGTCCCATCGGCCCCCGCTCTTCCTGCTCGGCGGCGGGCCGGCGGCTGGCTTCGAGTTCGGCACGCACTGCCGGCGGGAAGTCCTCGACACGCGGCATGCGCGGGGCGGCGGCAGCGGGTTGCGCCGGGATTGCGGCGGTCGGGATTGCGGCGGGCGCGGCAGTAGGCGCCGCTGCCTGCTGCGGATGGTATTCGGCAGCGGGAGCGGCGAATATCCTGCTTTGCGGCCGGAATTCATCGGCGGCCTGGAACGCGGGCTGGCGCGACGTCTCGGCCGCGCGGATGGTCTCCGCGATCGGATCCACCGCTATCGGCCGGGACTCTGCATGGACAGGCTCGGCCACCTTTTCGGGCTGCGCGATCTGCGCCGCGGGCCGCACTTCCGCGGCGGGACGCTGCGCGACCTGCTTGGGCGCCGCCTGGCGGGCCGGGAGGGGCTGGGCCATTTCCGAAGCGAGCTTGTCGATACCGGTGGCGACGACCGACACGCGGATGACGCCTTCCAGTTCCTCGTCGAAGGTCGCGCCAAGGATGATGTTGGCGTCCTGGTCGACCTCCTCGCGGATGCGCGTCGCCGCCTCGTCCACCTCGAAAAGGGTCAGGTCACGGCCGCCGGTGATCGAGATCAGCAGGCCCTTGGCGCCCTTCATGGAGGTTTCGTCGAGAAGGGGATTGGCGATCGCGGCTTCGGCCGCGGCCATCGCCCTGCCCTCGCCCGACGCTTCGCCGGTTCCCATCATCGCCTTGCCCATCTCGCGCATGACGGAGCGGACATCGGCGAAATCGAGATTGATGAGGCCTTCCTTCACCATCAGGTCGGTGATGCAGGCGACGCCCGAATAGAGCACCTGGTCCGCCATCGCGAACGCGTCGGCAAACGTTGTCTTGTCATTGGCGATTCGGAACAGGTTCTGGTTCGGAATGACGATAAGGGTATCGACGCATTTCTGCAGTTCCTCGATGCCGAGGTCGGCAGTCTTCATGCGCCGCTGGCCCTCGAAGTGGAACGGCTTGGTGACGACGCCGACCGTCAATATGCCTTTTTCACGGGCGGCCCTTGCGACGACCGGCGCCGCGCCGGTGCCGGTGCCGCCGCCCATGCCGGCTGTGACGAAGCACATATGCGTGTTGGAGAGGTGATCGACGATCTCGTCGATGCACTCTTCCGCCGCGGCCCGTCCCACTTCCGGCTGCGAGCCGGCGCCAAGTCCCTCGGTCACGTGAGCGCCAAGCTGGATCAGCCGCTCCGATTTCGACATTGTCAGCGCCTGCGCATCCGTATTGGCGACGACGAACTCCACGCCGCGCAGGCCCGCCGTAATCATGTTGTTGACGGCGTTGCCGCCCCCTCCGCCGACACCGAAAACGGTGATGCGCGGCTTCAGCTCGGTAATGTCCGGCTTCTGCAGATTGATCGTCATTGTCCTCGTCCTTTGCCTATTCTGCCGCGCAGCCGTTCCGGCGACGCTGGGACCCACCCCGTTGAACTAGAAACTATCGCGTAACCACTGACTCATGCGGTGCAGCCGGCCCCCTGTGCCGGTCATGCGCTGGCTAAAAGCACCTGCCGCGAACTTACTCTCGAACGCCGCGACCTGTGGATAGATCATCAATCCCACCACCGCCGCGAATGCCGGGCCTTTCGCCGCTTCCGGAAGGCCGGCTATGCCAAGCGGACGGCCGATCCGGACATTGCGTCCGAGAATCCGCCGCGCCGCTTCTGGCAATCCCGTCAGTTGGCTGGCGCCGCCCGTCAGGACCACGCGCTTGCCGACATTGTTGCCGTAGCCGGAGCGATTGAGCCGGTCACGGATGATTTCGAGCGTCTCGTCGATGCGCGCGCGGATGATGCGCGTCATGACGGCGCGCGGTACCTGGACGGGGACATCCGTATCGTCGCCGCCGATCGGCTGAACCGAAACGATGTCGCGGTCGTCGACGCTTGCCGGCAATGCCGAACCGTGCATGACCTTGAGCCGCTCCGCGTCCTCGATCCGGGTCGAAAGTCCCTTCGCCATATCGAGCGTGACATGATTGCCGCCGATCGGCATGACGTCGGCATAGGCGAACTTGCCCTCGGAAAAGATCGACAGCGTTGTCGTGCCGCCGCCCATGTCGATGCAGGCCGCACCCATCTCTGCCTCGTCGTGGACGAGCGTGGAAAGGCCGCTCGCATAGGGCGCCGCGACCATGCGCTCGACCGAGAGATGACAGCGGTTGACGGCAAGTTCGAGGTTGCGCAGCGGCGCGGCGTCGCCCGACAGGACATGCATGTCCACCCCGAGCGTCTCGCCGATCATACCCCGCGGATCGCGCACGCCGCGCTCCGTATCGAGAGAAAACGCGACGGGAAGCGAATGAACCACCTGCCGTTCGGCCCTGAACACCTGCTTGGCGCCGGCGGCCAGAACCCGCTTGATGTCGGAGGCATCCACCTCATGCCCGCCAAGATTGACGGTTGCCGAAAAGCTTTCGCTCTTCAGGCGCCCGGCCGACACGTTGACGATCAGGGAATCGATCGTCAGCCGCGCCATGCGCTCGGCCGCATCGACCGCGAGCCGGACGGCCTGCTCGGCGCGGTCGAGATCGATCACCACGCCCGACTTCACGCCGCGCGACTTTTGATGGCCGATGCCGAGCACCTGGATCTTGTGCGTCCGGCCATGCAACTGCTGGCTTTCCTCGCAGGGTTTGAGCCGTGCGATGATGCAGCAGATCTTGCTCGATCCGATGTCGAGCACCGTGAGCACGCCGGCACGCCGGGGCGATCCGTCCTGTTGTCCGACAAGCCAGGTCATGTGTTGCGCCCCTTGCGCAGTTGCTTGTCGCGTTCCTTCAATGCCGCCTGCCTCTCCTTGAATGCTTCCGGAGAAAGCTGGACGACGATGCGGTCGTCCATGCGCATGTCCACGGCAACGATATCACGCGACAGAAGCCGATCAGCCTTGTCCATCTTCTCTATATCCGCGAGCGCCTGGTCTTCCCCGCCATCGGGAAGCTTGATCGTTATCCCGTTCGAGAGACTGAGATCCCAGCGGCGGTCGCCGACGCGGATGTAACCCCTCACCAGCGCCGCCAGGCGCGGATAGGCGGCAACCTTGGCGATGATCGCTCCCGCCTTCTCCGGCCCGCCGGGGCCGACGATCAGCGGAAGATGCGCGAAGGCCGCATCGGAATAAGGCGCGATGACGGAACCGTCCTTTTCGACGAGGGACAACTGGTCGTCGTGCTGCCATATGGCGAAGGGCTTCTTCTCCACGATCCGCACATTGACGGTCGAAGGATAGACCTTCTGCACTGAAACAGCCTGGACCCAGGGCAGGTCCCCGATGCGCGTGCGCGCGCTATGCGCATTGAAGCCGATCATCGACGTCCAGCCGTCGAGGCCGATCTTGTCGAGCACGTCGATCTCCGACGTTTCGCGATTGCCGCTGATATGGACCTGTGCCAGCGCGAAGCCGGTGCGTGCCGTCACCGCCTGCACGATTGCCGGCATACGGCCGCCCGCCCACGAACCGTAAAGGCCGGCCGCGCCGAAGAGCAGGGCCGAGGCGATCGTCGCGGAAAAGCGGGGCGGAACGACGGTACCGTCCATCAGCCGCCCGAAGAAACGGACAGGCCGGCGCAGCCATGACGGCAGGACGCGCAGGTCGCCGGAGAGGACGCCGCCGCTCCAACCGTCCTTTCCCGACATCAACGCAGACACGAAGCGTCCTCCACCATCCAACTCAACAATTCGCCGAATGAATGACCCGCTTCGGCAGCGATCTCGGGCACGAGCGATGTCGGCGTCATTCCGGGCTGGGTGTTGACTTCGAGCCAGATGAGTTCGCCATTCTCCGAATAGCGGTCGTCATAGCGGAAGTCGGATCTGGACACGCCTCGGCAGCCAATCGCTCGATGAGCCTTCAGGCTGAGTGTCAGTATTTTTTGGTAAATATTCGGTGAAATTTTTGCCGGGCATTCGTGTTTTGATCCGCCCGGCACGTATTTTGAATCGTAATCATAGAACGAATGGCCAACGGGAATGATCTCGGTCACGCCGAGCGCCACGTCACCCATCACCGCGCAAGTCAGTTCGCGCCCATGGATGAAACGCTCCACCATCACAGTATTGCCATAGCGCCATTCCGGCGAAGTGATGATCTGCGGCGGATGCGACTGGTTCTCCTTGACGATGACGACGCCGAAGCTCGACCCTTCGTTGACCGGCTTGACCACATAAGGCGGCTTCATCGGATGGTCCGGGCCGATCGAGAAACGGTCGAGCACCTTCGCTTCGGCAACCGGGATGCCAGCAAGCGCCGCGATCTTCTTCGCCTTCTCCTTGTTCATGGCGAGAGCCGAGGCGAGGACGCCCGAATGGGTGTAGGGAATACCGAGATATTCGAGCACGCCCTGGATCGTGCCGTCCTCGCCGAAGGGACCGTGAAGGGCGTTGAAGGCGGCGTCCGGTTTGAGGTCCTCAAGGACCTTGGCGATGTCGCGGCCGACATCGACGCGCGTGACGTGGTAGCCTTCCTTCTCCAGCGCATCCGCGCAAGCCGTTCCGGAAGACAGGCTGACGGGCCGTTCGGAGGAAAACCCTCCCATCAGTACGGCTACGTGCTTCTTCGACATCTGCCCTCGTCTTCCCCTCTGGCGCCGGGCGAGTGCCCTTTCCCGCTTCGTCGCAAGCAAGATAGGGCAGTTTCACGCTTCGACTGATTTGAGTCCGACTCTCCCGGGCAACGACCCAGGCGGAAAACGCAAGACGCGTCGAACGACTCAAATCAGGAAACGCTTTCACCCCAAAGAATCAGAGAGTTGATTCGGTGGCAAGAGCGCAGGATTCAAAGCGATTCACTTTTTTCGACAAAGGCGCGAATTTATCGGCTGCAAGGCCGCATTTCACAGCATCTGGCCGAGAAATTCCTGCACGGCGCGCCCTGTCCTGAACGCGCCGATGCGCTTGATTTCCCATTCCAGCCTTATGCCCGAATGTTCGAGGACGCGCGCCCTGACCGTCTCGCCGAGATATTCGAGGTCATAGCCCGTCGCCGAATCCATATTGATCATGAAATTGCAATGCATCGGCGACATCTGCGCACCACCGATCATCAGGCCCCGACAGCCCGCCTCGTCGATTTCCTTCCACGCGGACGTCCCGGGTGGGTTCTTGAAGGTCGAACCGCCTGTCTTCTCGCGGATCGGCTGCACCGTCTCCCTGTGATGCTGCACGGCGTCCATCTCGGCCTTGATCGCCGTCTTGTCTTCCGCATAGCCTTCCAGCACTGCGCCGGTGAAGATCAGGTCTTTCGGCGCGGCGGAGATACGATAAGCATAGCCCATCGCCTCGTTCGACAGGACATGCAGCTCGCCAGCCCGGTCGATGGCCCGCACCTCGACGACGCGCGCGGCCGTTTCGACGCCGTTCGCGCCGGCATTCATCCGAAGCGCACCGCCGATCCCGCCCGGTATGCCGTGATAGAAGTGGAAGCCGCCGATGCCCGCGTCGAGTGCGATCGCCGCGACGCGCTTGTCGGGAATGGCGGCGCCAACGCTGAGGCGCATTGCCGAAACCGGGCGCGCCTCGCCGAACCCCTTCGCGGAGAGGCGGATGACGACGCCTCTTATGCCGTCTTCGCGGACGAGCAGGTTCGACCCGATCCCGACGACCGTTACCGGAACCTCCAGCGGCAGCGCTTTCAGGAAAAGCCCGAGATCGTCCTCGTCCGCCGGCTGGAACAGGAGATCCGCCGGACCGCCGGCGCGAAACCAGGTGACCTTGTCCATCCCGGCATCCGGCG
>SCRB01000421.1 GCA_004299545.1 Rhizobiaceae bacterium | reverse complement strand
ACGTCGAGCGCCATGTCGGCGAGCACACGCTGCATCAGCGGCTGGTCGATCAGCAATTTGCCGAAGACCTTGCGGTAGCGGGCATGATGCACGGCCTCGGCCAGCCCGGCGCGCATGAGAGCCGCGGACGCAATGGCGCAGTCGAGCCTCGTCAGCGTCACCATGTCCATGATGGTGCGCACACCCTCACCCGCCGAGCCGATCATCTCGCCGATCGCACCGTCGAATTCGACCTCGGACGAGGCGTTGGAACGATTGCCGAGTTTGTCCTTCAGGCGCTGGAAGCGAAAGCCGTTGCCCTTCGGGGCGGCAAGGAGGCGCGGCACGAGAAAGCAGGAAAGCCCCTCCTGCACCTGCGCCAGAACAAGAAAAGCGTCAGACATCGGCGCTGACATGAACCATTTATGGCCGGTCAGGCGGTAAAAGCCGTTGCCCGCCGGTTCGGCACGCGTCTGGTTGGCGCGGACATCGGTTCCGCCCTGCTTTTCCGTCATGCCCATGCCGAGCGTCAGCCCGGCCTTCTCGACCGGCGGCTTCTGCGACTGGTCGTATTTGCGTGTGGTGACACGCGGCGCCCATTCGCGGAAAAGCTTCGGGTTCGCCATCAACGCGCCAAGCGAAGCGCTCGTCATCGTGATCGGGCAAAGATGCCCGGCTTCCAGTTCGGCGGTGAGGTAGAAGCGGGCGGCCCGCACCTGATGGCGCTTGCCTTTCTCCGCCTCGGCGTTTTCCCAGATGGAAGAATGCAGTCCGTTGGCGATCGAGCGCCGCATGAGCGCATGATAAGCGGGATGGTATTCGACAATATCGAGCCGCCTACCCTGCCGGTCATGCGTACGCAGCTTCGGCATTTCGGAATTGGCGAGCCGCGCGAGGTCCTGTGCTTCCTGCGTCAGGACGAAACGTCCGAGCGCGTTCAAATCCTGCCTGACGGAATCGGAAAAATCCTCGCCAAGCTGGACCAGCAACGGATCGCCGCGCCAGGCATTGCCACCCGTCATCGGCGGCGATTGATTGGTCACTTCGTCCGTCACGCGAAATCCCGTCCTGTGCTCCCTGAAAAGACCTAACCGCTCCCTTCTATCTAGGGAACAGCCAATCGTCAGGGAATGGTGGATAGGTCCCTGTTCCTGGCGGGACTGTCACGCGGCAGCCTTCTCCGCGAGGCGTGCAAGCTGCGTCATCACGACCGCCGAACCCGACAGGCGCTTTTCGGCGTTCGGCCAGTCGCGGATGAAGACGACGCTCTGGTCCGGCCTGATCTTTGCAAGCGACCCTTGCTCGCCGATATAGCGCACCAGGCCGGCGGCGTCGGAAAAGGCGTTGCCGCGGAAATGGATGACGATGCCCTTCGGCCCAGCATCGAGCTTCTCGACATTGGCACGGCGGCACAGAACCTTGATATAGACGATCTTGAGAAGATGCTGGACCTCTTCCGGCAGCGGTCCGAAACGGTCGATCAGTTCGGCGCCGAAAGCGTCGATCTCGGCTGTTTCCTCGATATCCGCAAGCCGGCGATAGAGCGCCAGCCGCAATTGCAGGTCCGGCACGTAACTTTCCGGGATCATCACCGCCGTGCCGATGGTGATCTGCGGCGACCAGCCTTCCTCAACCGGCGCACCGGAACCACGGATTTCCGCCACCGCTTCCTCGAGCATCTGCTGATAAAGCTCGAAGCCGACCTCCTTGATATGGCCCGACTGCTCTTCGCCGAGCAGGTTGCCGGCGCCGCGTATGTCGAGATCGTGGCTGGCAAGCTGGAAGCCGGCGCCGAGCGTGTCGAGCGATTGCAGCACTTTCAGCCGCTTTTCCGCCGTCGCGGTCAATGTCCGGTTGGCGGGCAGCGTGAACAGCGCATAGGCGCGCAGCTTCGAGCGCCCGACCCGCCCGCGCAACTGGTAAAGCTGCGCCAGGCCGAACATGTCGGCCCTATGGACGATCAGCGTGTTCGCGGTCGGGATATCGAGCCCCGATTCGACGATGGTCGTGGACAGGAGCACGTCGTACTGGCCGTCGTAGAAGGCGTTCATGATGTCGTCGAGCTCGCCGGCCGGCAACTGCCCGTGCGCCACCGCGACTTTCAGTTCCGGCACATGCTGCTGCAAAAATTCCGTAATGTCGGACAGGTCCGATATGCGCGGCACGACATAGAAACTGTGACCGCCGCGATAGCGTTCGCGCAGAAGCGTTTCGCGGATCACAAGCCCGTCGAAGGGCGAGATAAAGGTCCTGACCGCCATCCGGTCCACCGGCGGCGTGGTGATGAGGGAGAGTTCCCTCACGCCTGTCAGCGCCAGTTGCAGCGTGCGCGGGATCGGCGTCGCCGACAGCGTCAGCACATGGACGTCGCTCTTCAGTTCCTTCAGCCGTTCCTTGTGCTTGACGCCGAAATGCTGCTCCTCGTCGACGATCAGCAAGCCGAGATTCTTGAAGGAAATGCTTTTGCCGAGAAGCGCATGCGTACCGACGACGATATCGACGGTGCCGTCAGCCAACCCCTTCTTCGTTTCCGCCAGCTCCTTCGCCCCGACGAGGCGCGAGGCCTGCCTGACCTTGACCGGCAGGCCGGCGAAACGCTGGGAGAAGGTCCTGAAGTGCTGGCGAGCGAGAAGCGTCGTCGGCACGACGACCGCGACCTGGAAACCGTCCATCCCTGCAAGGAAAGCCGCGCGCAGCGCCACCTCCGTCTTGCCGAAGCCGACATCACCGCAGACCAGCCGGTCCATCGGCCTGCCGGCGGCAAGGTCGCCCTCGACCGACTCGATCGCGGTGAGCTGGTCATCCGTCTCGTCATAGGGAAACCGCGCCGCGAATTCGCCGTAAAGCCCGTCCGGCGGCAGCAGGATCGGCGCGGAGTGCATCTGCCGTTCGGCGGCAACGCGGATCAACTCGCCGGCGATCTCCAGCAGCCGCCGCTTCATCTTCGCCTTGCGCGACTGCCATGCCCCGCCGCCGAGTTTATCGAGCGGAGCGGTGGCGGAATCGGAGCCGAAGCGCGACAAAAGCTCGATGTTCTCGACCGGCAGGAAGAGCCGATCCTCGCCCGCATAATGGATTTCGAGGCAGTCATGCGGCGCGCCGGCCGCCTCGATCGTCTTCAGGCCGACGAAACGGCCGATGCCGTGATCGGCATGGACGACGATATCGCCCGCCGAAAGCGATGTCGCCTCGGAGATGAAATCGGCGGCGCGCCGGCGCTTCGTCCTGCGGATCAGACGATCTCCCAGAATGTCCTGTTCCGCTACGACGGCGAACTGCCGCGTTTCGAAGCCCGATTCGAGCGGCAGGACCGCAAGCCCGGCCTGCTGGGAGGGCATCTTTTCCAGCGCCGCAAGCGTCTCGACGCGTGCAATGTTGCCGAGATCATGCTCGGCGAGGATTTGCGACAGGCGGTCGAGCGAGCCCTCGCTCCAGCCGGCGACGACAACCCGTTTCTTCGACGCCCGCAGATTGCCGATATGCTCGACGGTGCGGGCGAAAACGTTGACGGCCGGGTCGGCCCGTTCCTCGGCGAAGGAGTGGCCGGCTTTCGAGCCGGCATGGAAGACCTTCCTTCCGCTGGTTTCCGGCGCATCGAAAGGCGAAAGCTCGATCGCCAGCCGCCCTGAAAGTTTTGACTGCGCTTCTTCCGGCGCCTGGAAGAGCTTTGCCGGCGGAACAGGCTTGTAAGGCACCGCATCCGCGAGAGTCGAGCCGGATTGCTGCTTGCGCGCTTCGTAGTGATCCAGGACGAGCTTGTAGCGCTCGTCGAGCGCTTCTTTCGCGAGATGATCGAAGACGACCGGAACGGCCGGCAGATAGTCGAAAACGGTTTCGAGTCCGTCATAGAAGAAGGGCAGCCAGTGCTCCATGCCGGCGAAGCGGCGGCCCTCGCTGATCGCCGCATAAAGCGCGTCGTCACGCGATGGCGCGCCGAATGCCTCGATATAGTGGCGGCGGAAACGGCTGATCGTCTCGGGCGTCAGCGTGACTTCGCTCATCGCCTGCAGGTCGATGCGATCACGCTGTCCCGTCGTGCGCTGGGTGGCGACATCGAAGGCCCGGATCGATTCCAGCGTGTCGCCGAAGAAATCGAGCCGCAGCGCCTCCTCGCCGCCCGGCGCGTAAAGATCGAGGATGCCGCCGCGCACCGCATATTCGCCCATTTCACGCACGGTGCCGACGCGCTCGAAGCCGCTCGTCTCCAGCCGCGCGACCAGCGCCTTCATGTCGATCTGTTGGCCGGGGCGGGCGTGGAAGCCCTGTCCGGCGATCAGCGCGGCCGGCGGCATGCGCTGCAAAAGCGCATTGGCGGTGGTGAGGACGATTGCGCGATGCGGTTTTTCCTTCAAAGCCGCCATCGCCGCCATGGAATCGAGGCGCTTGGCAGCGGCGTCGGCGCCGGGCGAAACACGGTCGTAAGGCAGGCAATCCCATGCCGGCAATTCGAGCGCGGGCAGGTCGGGGGCGGCAAAGGCGAGTGCGTCGATCAAGGCGGGTAGGCGCTGGCCGTCGCGCGCGACAAAAAGAAACGGGCTGCCCGGCGCGATCTCGGCTGCGATTTCAGCCAGCGCAAAGGCTTCGTAGCCATCCGCCACGCCGTCCAGCATGACGGAGCCGGGCCGGGCCTTGAGGCCGATCGAATCGAGGAGGCTCATTGGTTTCGCCGCGTTTACCGTATGACGCTTCTGCCGCGCCCGAAGGCCAGAACCTTTGTGAGTAGGGGCGTCAGGAAAGCTTCCGGAACCGGTTTCTCCCCGGTGATCCAATGAAAGAGGTCAGCGTCCGGAATTTCGAGAAGGCTCTCATAGTGGTCGAGTTCCTCGCCGGTCAAGCCCGCTATATGGGTTCTTGCGAAGGGACCGAGGATAAGATCCATTTCACGCATGCCGCGATGATCCGAACGGAAAATCAGCCTCTTGCGGCGGGGATCGAGGTTCTCTTGCCGTTCCATTTCCTTCGCCCATCCGACCGGCGTTTACCGACAGCGGGCATATAGCCTGTAAAGAACGTGATGTCAGCCTTGCACGCAGAATGGCATGAATTAAGCTTCCCGCGATGAAGCCTGCGCCCTCGTTGCGAAGGGGCGCCGACTCTGGACGACGACCAACTGATGCGCCCTGCCGAACTCGACCCTCTTTTTGCGTCCGCGACCACGCTCGACGGCGTAGGCGCCAAGATTGCAAGCCTCATCGGCAATGTCGTCAACGCGGATCTCACCAACCGCGACCTGCGCGTCGGCGATCTTCTCTTCATCCTGCCGCATTCGGTGATCGACCGGCGCAGCCGTCCCGGCATCGCTGCCGCACATGAAGGCCAGATCGTGACGCTCGATCTCACCGTCGACCGCCATCAGCCGGCGCCACGCGGTAAGGGCGCCGTGCCCTATCGTGTCTATGCCTTCGACGATACCGGCGAGATCGCGCTCACCTTCTTCCACGCCCAGCAGGCCTGGCTGGAGCGGGCGCTGCCGGTCGGCGAGGAGGTTATCGTCAGCGGCAGGATGCAATGGTTCAACGGCCGGCCCTCCATGGTCCATCCGGACCACATCGCTCTTAAGGCCGAAGCCGCGACGCTCCCTCTGATCGAGCCGGTCTACCCCCTGACCGCCGGTCTTTCGCCCAAAACGCTGAGGCGCGCGACCGGGCAGGCGCTCGACCGCCTGCCTCGCCTGCCCGAATGGCAGGACGAAACGGTAATGCGGCGCCAGACCTTTCCGTCTTTCGATGAAACGCTTCGCCGCCTGCACAACCCCACCGATCCGATCGATGCGGCGCCCGAAAGCGCGGCATGGCGGCGGCTTGCCTATGACGAGTTCCTGGCCGGCCAGATCGCACTCGCGCTAGTCAGAAGCCGCACGCGCCGCCTTTCCGGCCGGCCGCTGAAGGGCAACGGCGCGCTTGAGAAAATGATACGGTCCGCCCTGCCCTATTCGCTGACCCCTTCCCAGGAAGACGCCCTCGGCGAAATCCATGCCGATCTTGCTACAGAGGAACGGATGCTCAGGCTTCTGCAAGGTGATGTCGGCTCCGGCAAGACGGTGGTCGCGCTACTTGCCATGGCGCGCGCGGCGGAAACCGGCGGCCAAGCCGCGCTCATGGCACCCACCGAAATCCTCGCCCGCCAGCATCTGTCGACGATCGCGCCCCTTGCCGCACTAGCCGGTCTCAAGACCGGCATCCTGACCGGCCGGGAAAAAGGGAAAGAGCGGGCCGAAATCCTCACCGGGCTTGAGGACGGCTCGATCCATTTTGTCGTTGGCACCCATGCGCTCTTTCAGGAGCATGTGCGCTTCCATGATTTGGTTCTGGCGATCGTCGACGAGCAGCACCGCTTCGGCGTCCATCAGCGTCTCGCGATCACCGCCAAGGGTAATGCGCCGGACCTGCTCGTCATGACGGCGACGCCCATTCCCCGCACGCTTGTCCTCGCCGCCTTCGGCGACATGGACGTTTCCCGCCTGACGGAAAAGCCGGCGGGCCGGCGCCCGATCACAACGATCACGCTGCCGCTCGACCGGCTCGGCGACCTGATCGGCCGTGTGAGGAGCGCGCTGGCGGAGGGGCAGAAGATTTACTGGATCTGCCCACTTGTGGAAGAATCGGAAGAGGCGGGCGACCTCATGTCCGCCGAAGATCGTTTCCGCTCGCTCAAGAAGACGTTCGGCGACGGCGTCGGGCTTGTCCATGGCCGCATGAAGGGGCCGGAGAAAGACGAAGCGATGCTTGCCTTCAAAAACGGCGAGACGCGCATCCTCGTCGGCACGACCGTCATAGAGGTCGGCATCGACGTGCCTGATGCGACGATCATCGTCATCGAGCACGCGGAACGTTTCGGCCTGTCGCAACTGCATCAGCTGCGCGGCCGGGTCGGCCGCGGCGAAAAGCCCTCGACCTGCGTCCTCCTCTACAAGCCGCCGCTCAGCGAGGTCGCGAAGAAGCGCCTTTCCGTCATGCGCGAAAGCGATGACGGGTTCTTTATCGCCGAGGAGGATTTGAAGCTGAGAGGCGAAGGCGAGCTTCTTGGCACCCGCCAGTCGGGCGTGCCGGGATTTCAGGTGGCGCGCATCGAAGCGCATTCCGATCTTCTGGAAATCGCACGCGACGACGCCCGGCTGCTTCTCCAACGCGACCCGGAGCTCGCCTCGCCGCGCGGCGAGGCGATCCGGATGCTGCTCTATCTATTCGGACTCGACGACGCAGTGCGCTTGCTGAGGGCCGGCTGAAGCGGCGGGACCATGATCGCGAAAGTGGAAGCGGTTTTCGGACAGGATCATTGCCCGTCTTTTGATTTGCGCGCATTCTTGCGGCGCAAGGTGCTTTTATCTTGCGGCAGAATGCTCGGCGCCGGATTGGCGATCGGCCCTTCGATCGCCTTGCCCTTGATCGAGACGATCCTCTTCTCGTAATCCGGCGCGACGAGACCCGCCGAAACGATCAGCTTCGCACCGTCTTCGATCGACATGTCGAGCATGACGACATCCGATTTCGGCACGTACATGAGGAATCCCGTCGTCGGGTTCGGCGTACAGGGCATGAAGACAGCGATCATCGGGTTGTTTTCGTCTTCATCGAGCTTGGCATTGACTTCGGTGCGCTTTTCGCTGCCGGTGACGAAGACGATGGACCACGCGCCGCGCCGCGGATATTCGACCAGACCGACAGCGTTGAACATGTCGCCCTTGTTGGAAAGCACCGTCTCGAAGATCTGCTTCAGCGCGCGATAGATGCTGCGCACCAGCGGCATACGCTCCAGCAGGTGCTCGCCGAAGGAAAGGACGCTCCGCCCGACGATGTTGGCGGTCAGAAAGCCGATGAGCGTGATCACCACCAGCGCTACCAGCAACCCGAAGCCGGGGATGGGGAACGGCAGGTAGGTCTCGGGATTGTACCGGAGCGGAATATAGGG
>SCRB01000420.1 GCA_004299545.1 Rhizobiaceae bacterium | reverse complement strand
GCCATGCTCACCAGTTCTCTAGCGCTGGCCGAACTTCGACCTGGAAGCTCCAGCCACGCCTGCTCTGCGCACACAGCTGAAAGGCAGTGTCAGCGAGAGCGGCGGGATCGATAAGCGCCTCCACCGGCCTGCCCTTCATGAATTTATCGATGCCGGGCTTCTCGACCATACCGTCGACGATCATCAGTGCGACGTGAATTCCTTTGGGCCACAGGAGCCGCGCCATCGATTCCGCCAGGCTACGCTGTGCGGCCTTTGCCGGCGCGAAGGCCGCGGTTTTGACGTTGCCGCGCAGTGATGCTGTAGCGCCGGTGAAGATGATGCTGCCACCGCCGCGTCGCTCCATTCCAGGCACAACCTGCTTGGCGCACAGAAAAGCACCCATGGCGTTCACGCGCCAGCTGCTCTCGAACTGTTCAGGCGTGATCTCATCGAAATCCGCGAAGACGCCGGAACCAGCGTTATAGAGCAGCACGTCAACATCGCCGAGTTCCTGCCGGATCGCCTCGAACGTTTCGCGCACCGACACGGGATCGGCAACGTCGCATGAATAGGCGTGGGCATGCGGCATATCCTGGGCAATGCCAAGGAGCTTTTCCCGATTACGGGCGAGGAGCGCGACCGAATAGCCCTCTCGCGCAAAGCGCGCGCCCAGAGCCTGGCCGTTGCCTGGACCCACACCCACAACCACCGCAACGGGAAGGGTTTGATCATCGTTGTTCATTGCATTCCCTCCATTGTCACTCAGGCCACTTGGCTGCCTTCTGCTATGGCCGCTAGCCGGTGCCCAATGGACGGCTATCGATCCAGTCGACCATCAACTTTCGTTGCCGGAAGTACCAATGGCCGTCCATCTTCACGAAATGATCCAAGTAGCGGATCGAGGCGATCATCAGGCTCCGGCCAGGGTCGTCAAGCTTCACGTGATGCGCCAGACAGTAAGAGACCCCCGTTGCGGAGTCCTGCGCCAATCTCACGGCGCTCTGACCGTTGAAGTGTGTCGTCGCCTCGTACGTACTCAGATTATCGAATACCGGGCGCAGGCCGTCGCGACCGTGAATTTCTTGCGTGGAGACGGCGCTGCGGCTGTCCATGTAGACCAGGAATTCGGTATCCACCGTGAAAAGGGACATCTGGCCCTCGACGTCCCGGCGGACGCGCAGTGAGCATAAGCATCGACAAGCTCACGAATGGCAAGGCGATCGGCGGCCTCGGCGGGGGAGATGGTGACATGCTTGCTCATGGGTTGGTGTCCTTGGTCGGTTCATCCAGGCACAATCGTGCAATCACGCGAGGTGGTCCGTGATCCGACCATAAAGGCGTAACGCGTCAGCGGAAATCAACAATCTACCTCCTTGCCCCGGCCGGTGATATTGTATCCGGCAACCTTGGATTTCAGCGTTTGGCCGTCCAGCTTGCTCACCGGGACGTATGAGAGGTCGGCCCCAGAAGGAAGTCTCATCGTTGTCTGACATCGGCTATGGCTTATCCCTCTAGCTCCGGTTTAACCATATCTAGTGGATACGTTCGCGTCGCCTCCCCTGCCGTGCTAAGCGGCGGCGCATGGCTCATCAGCAGGTTTTCCGCTGGAAGAACGACCGTCCGCCGTCGCTGGAACTGCGGGAAGCGCTCAACAGCTCAAAGTAACGCGACGCGCCTCCACTCCCGCTAGACCTCCTGAATTTTCGGCAAGCCAATGTCCGCTATCCGCGTCTTTTCATTCCATGGAGGACCAGCCGCGCTCGACCCCACCGCTGTTATTAGGGGGCTTCCACAACCGGTCGAACCGGCACTCCCCGGAAAGAGTATCGGCTCGGGTGACACCGACCAAAACCGATCCGCGGGACGAGGGCGTCACGCAGCCAATGCTGAATCTGCCGCAACGTTGATGCAGCTCTCGGCGCGGTCGAGGATATCTTCGTCAGGTTCAAGCCCGAGGCCGATGCCCTCGATGTCGATGAACTCGACATCGGTCATGCCGAGAAAGCCCAGCATGGTCTTGAGATAGGGCCGAGCATGATCCATCGGCGCCGCCGGACTACCGGCGGTGTAGATGCCTTTCGACGCAAGGATCACATAGACCCTCTTGCCCTTGACCATGCCTTCCGGACCAGCCTCGGAATAACGGAAAGTCTTGCCCGCGCGTGCCACATAGTCGAACCAGGACTTCAAGGCCGACGGAATGGAAAAGTTTATCATTCCCGCCCCTATCACGACCGTATCGGCGGCAAGCAGTTCCTCTACGGCCTGGTCGGAAGCGTCGACTAGTTTCTGCTGAGGGACACTACGCTGGTCCTCCGGAGAAAAAAGCCCGCCGAGGAAGTCGCCGTCGATATGCGGCAACGGTGCGCTGACGAGATCACGGCGGGCGATTTTCGTTCCGGGCTGCGAGGCGGCGAGCCGCTCCGCGAGTTGCGTGGCTACGCGTGTCGATACCGAGGCGTCGGCGCGCGGGCTCGACGTGACGAGAAGAATGGATGACATGGGATTGCTTCCTTCGTATATCGCCGCCGCGCTGGTCGCGACGTCTTTCGGCACGGAAAATGGCACTCGACATTCATCCATAAAACGGGGAAAATATAGGTCGTCTTGATCGAGGAAATAGATGGAAGCAAACCCTACGCTTGATCAGCTCTCGATCTTCGCGGAAGTCGCCGACAGCGGCGGCTTTTCGGCCGCCGCGCGCCGGTTAGGGCGCTCGCAATCCGTCGTCAGTTATGCGATCGCTAATCTCGAGGACCAACTTCAGGTCAAGCTGTTCGAGCGCCACGGCACGCGACAGCCTCGGCTTACTGAGGCAGGGGCGGCGCTGCTCATGGATGCGCGAAGGGTTCTTTCTGGGCTCGATGGACTTCGGGCTCGAACCCGCGCCCTGCAACAGGGGCTGGA
>SCRB01000419.1 GCA_004299545.1 Rhizobiaceae bacterium | reverse complement strand
GAAATGTCTTAACGGCATGGGAGGCGTCGGCAGTATCGAGACGTGGCGTAATCACGTCTATATCGCTTTTGGCGACCGAACTGGTGCCGCGAAACGTGTCGCTTTCAACTCCGCCAAAAAGCGGCTTGTCGACACAAATCATATCGTCATCAGCGGCGATACCGTAAGCGTAAGTGAGGCGTAAGAATGCGTAAGAACTTACGCGGCAGCAGCGTAAGCGAAAGGCGTAAGCGCACCCCTCCTGTAAGGAGGGTGCTTACGCTTCCTTACGCGCCGAAGTTCCGTAAATTGCAGATGGTGATTTTCTTACGCCTCAAGGGGGCGTATCAGAATGGGGGTGCCGCGTGACCGCCCACATCTCGGCAACTGGCCGGCTGATCTCCGCGCCGCATCGCATCGAAAGAAATGAAAAATCTTTCGTTCTTTCCCGTTTGGCCGTCGATCTCAGCCATGCCGGCATAGGCGGCGACGGCACCTCGTTCGGCTTGCTGGCGTTCGGGCAAGCTGCGCATCGTCTCGCCGAATGCGAGACCGGGGAAACCGTGTCCGTCATCGGCCAGTTGCAGGTTGCCACCGGCACCGATCCGAAAACAGGCAAGCCGCGGGAGGGTTTTCAGATCGTCGTCGCATCTCTGATGTCGGCGCGATTCGGATGGATTGCCGAAAGCGCGCTCCGGGATCAAGAACGGAGCGATTGGACGCGAGGGGCATTATGAGCGACGAAGACGACATCCCGGAGAGCGTGAGACGCGGCGTTGAGAAGGCAATGTATAGACGCCCGCTCGTTAAGACCACGGTCGAGACACGCCAGCGTTTCCATGGCTTCTCGAAGCCGTCGAAGCCGAAGCCTGTTGTCGAGGCCTTCGCAACCGATATCCCTCTTACCGAGCCCGGCGACGATTGGTGGGTGATCGTTTTCAAGTCGGTGTTGCCAGACGGAAAGCGCATTGTTTTGCGGACGATTCGCTCACCGGAAACCGTGGATCACGAGGCCATCATCCGTGAATACATCGCGGAGGGCCGGATCGTCCGTTGGGTAGGCAAAAAGCCCGCGATACCGAATGATTGAGACAAGAGGGCATCAGTGAGCAAGAAGAAGAAATCGGGACGTCCCAAACCGGATCGCAAGAAGGCGTCAGCGCCCGGCATGGCTCCGACCGCGAGTGATCTGCAGGTCAGGGAGATCGAGGATCCGGACTTCACGGCCGATCACGAGATCGATTTTGCCGGCAACCGGAAGACGGCAAGGGTCACCATCAATGTCAGGGAAAGCGCGATCGAGACGCTTTACGCACGCCGGTTTCTCGGCACCGCCCAGAAGGCCGCTGCCGATCGGTTTCGTAGCCTATGGGAGGCCGCAGGCGGGAAGACGGTGGGGATCGACTATTCGTCCGATCGGGTCGACGGAGGGAAGGGTGATCCCGCCGTGGCCAGGCTGCAGGCTGCGCAAGAGTTGAAGCGGTGCCGCCTTCTGCTCGGGATCCGAGGTTACGATGCAGTCGAGAAGGTATGCGCCGAGGGTAGGGCGCTTTCCGAATTGACGCCGCATAAGCGGGAACGGCTGACGATGGCCGATAATCTTCGAGCCGACCTCGACGATCTCGCCTCGATGTGGGGATTTCAGACACGGCGCCGTCATTGAAATAATGCACAACTGTGGCTGTTGATGTGCAAATTTTGCTTGACACTCGGTAACCGAAAATGGCAGACGAACATTATTCCGTAGAAATGCGCCGTTCACCCGCCCGACGAGGCGGGTTTTTCATTTCAGACTTTTTGCTGCCGGTCAGGCCAGCACCTAACGTGTCGCTGATCCATACCTTCGGATTGGTGCGTGTCTGCATCCGTTTCATTCACAGGTCTTGTAAGACCTACACCGTTACGGGGCGGCTTGTTACCTGCAGCGTCCTGGGAGAAATCGTCTCTTGGATCAGGATCGTGATTGGCGGGATATTTACGAGCTCCAGTCTGGCGATGATTTTCAGGCATGTCATGGCTCCATGTTCGAGAGGTGGCTGAGGCCGGACGGGACAGGTGCTCGTCTGCCAATTCGTTGGCCAGGAAGAGAAACCGGGAAAATCCTCCTGTCCACCATGCCGCCGCGCCCGGTTGACGCGACCTGCAGCAAGGCAGGAACGCGCGAGCGAAGCGAAGGTTCTGAGGTCGCCAGTCGGTTACAGGCTGGCAGCGTGCCGAGCGCAGGTGTCTCCCATCTCGGAAGTCGTCGGGTCGACACGGCGCATTTCCCCTGCCAAGCCGCAGGGGAGAATTTTACCAATGTGAGGCGTCTAGTCCAGGCGTGGGCAACGAGGATCCCACCGGTCGAATCTCATGCTTACCCATTCACCCTCTGAGCGCCCGCTGACCACGATGCTACGGCGTCCCATACGTTCGATGCGAGCGCGATGGATGCCCATCCTCCGCGCTTTGTCGAGCGCCCGTTCGGGAGAACATCCTCGCCGTTCTTCTCGCCGATCGCGCCGATAGTCGTCACGGTCACGACAACGCTCATAATTTGGATCGCAATCGTCGCGCATTATGACCCTGGGGCCGTTGTTGCCCATGTGAAGTTCCAAGTCCTGCGCGGACGCTGAGCCGAAGGGAATGCTCGCAAAACCAAGAGAGAGTGCAACAGCGGCTGTGGATAGAACTACTCGCATTGCCAGAACTCCTCCGTTGAGACCCTGATGGGCCATAACGCGGCTGATGCCTTGGCGGTTCAAATCAGTTTCGGTTGCCGGCGAGATATAATTGGTGAGAGAGCAAGTTTCCCACGAGTGCGGAACTTTCGCAGCGTAGAGCAACCCGGTAACTCATCCGGCCCATAACCAGAAGGTCGCGCGTTCGAATCGTGCCGCTGCAACCAGTCAAGACGCGATTCCGGGGATCGCGAGGAACTGTTCAGAGCCGCGTCCGCTCAGAATCGGCCCAATTTGCGATGATGAGGGTAGCTGGGCGACGCGTAGGCCGCGGCTATCTCTGCACCTCGGAGAGCGCCTCCATCATATTCGATAATGGTGTCGGCAAGAAATCGAATGCGAATTTCTTCCATCGCCACCCGAACGGCTTCATGCAACGGGATATTGCTCTGCCGGACGAACTCGATACCGGCCCCATCGAACGATGATTGAATGATCGTTGCGGCCGCATTCCATGCGTAGTCAGTCATCAAATCTTTGGTCAGTAGCTGTGCAGGTCAAAACATAAATGCGCCGGCTCTCTCAGGTCGGCCGGTCATCTTTGGCGATGAAAGCGGAAGGCCATGCAGCGGGAATCGTTCCCGATGCACGACAAACAGTAAGCGCGTAGCTGAAGCCGTTCAGGAGCTGTAGTTCCAGGGCATGAGCTGGTCGATTTGGGAGATTGGCCAGCGATCAGCGATACGCTCGAGGGTCTGGG
>SCRB01000048.1 GCA_004299545.1 Rhizobiaceae bacterium | reverse complement strand
CATGCCGGGAAGCCTCGAGACGCGCGGCTATGCCAGGCTTGGGCTTCATGGCCCGTTCACCGCCCATCCCAAGATCGACCCCGCGACGGGAGAGATGCTGTTCTTCGGCTATAATGCCGACGGGCCGCTGACGCCTGCGCTCAGCTTCGGCGTTCTCGACGCGCATGGCATGGTGCGGCGGCAGGAACGGTTCGAAGCGCCCTATACCAGCATGGTGCATGATTTCATCGTCACCGAGCGGCATGTACTTTTCCCGATCCTGCCCTTGACCGGCAGCATGGAAAGGGTGCGCGCGGGCAAGCCAGCCTATGCCTGGGAACCCGACAAGGGTGCTTTCATCGGCATCATGCCGCGCGGCGGCGGCGTGGCCGATATAAGATGGTATCAGGGCGAGGCCTGCTATGCCTTCCACGTCATGAACGCGTGGGAGGAAGGGAGCCGCATCGTCGCGGAGGTGATGGCCTTCAACGAACCGCCGTTGTTTCCCCGTGCAGACGGAAAGCCCGGCGATCCGAAGAGGCAGCAAGCCCGCCTGACGCGCTGGACGTTTGATCTTGCGGATGAAACCAGCCATTTCTCGCGAGAACTCGTGCAAGATATTTCCGGCGAGTTCCCGCGCATCGATGACCGACGGGCCGGTTTGCGCAACCGCCATGGCTGGTATGCCGGGACCAATCCGGCGAACGGCACGGACGATCTGGGCGGTATCGTGCATCTCGACGCGGACGACACGCGGCGGGACATCTACTGGCTGCCGGAAGGCGACGTCACGTCCGAACCCGTCTTTGCCGCCCGCGGCGATGCGGAAGGTGACGGCTGGATATTGGCCGTCGTCTGGCGTGCCCGGAGCGGCACCAGCGAACTGCTTGTTTTCGAAGCGACGGATATCGAAAGCGGTCCCGTCGCGACGGTCGAATTGCCGCAGCGCGTGCCGTTCGGGTTCCACGGCAATTTTGTCCCGGAGAGCGCATGAAAAACTTCCTCTATGCCGTCAGGCCACTCATCTACGATTCGCTCGGCATCATCGTCTTCGCCGGCCTCGTGATGCTGGATACCGACGTCCTCGTCGCGGCAATCGCCGGCCTCGTGATCGCCGCGGTGATCGTGCTCCTCGACCTCGTGCGCCATCGTCCCGTGCCGGCGCTGCAATGGATCAGCCTGGTGCTGATGCTTGTCTCGACCGTGGCGACCTATCTCACCAACGACCCGCGCTTCGTCATGGCCAAGCCCAGCGTCGTCTATCTGATCGTCGGTTGCGTCATGCTGAAGCCCGGCTGGATGAACCGCTATGTCCCGGAGGACTCGCTGCCCCTCATCGGCGACCGGATGACGTTCTTCGGTTTCGTCTGGGCCGGGCTGATGTTCCTCACCGCGCTCCTCAACCTGATCGTCGCGGTCTGGTTCACGGCAAGCTGGCCGGAATTCATCGCGGTTTTCCCGCTGGCATCGAAGATCGTGCTTTTCCTCATCCACTTCGCCATCGTCAGGATGACGGCGCGTCGGCGTCTGGCCGAGCGCCAGGCGTCTTCGGCGGCATGAAAGGGGCGGCGCGCGCAAATTTGAGAATGATTTTCTCAAAATCCGTTGCCGTAGAATATTTTTCTTCAATCCCATTCTTTATACGGTAGCGGATTTCTTACAGCCTTCGTCGCAATGCGGGAAATTAGCCGCCCTTTCTCCAGTCTAGGGCGACGGCGCATATGAAATTCACCAAGATTCTCGTCGCGGCGGCCTTGCTGTTCGCTGCTCCGGCTGCATTTGCTGCCGGGCAGTCGCCGGTCAAGCTCGAGGTCGGCTATATGCCGATCCTGCCGATTGCGCAGCTTTTCGTCGTGCTGGAGAACGGCGCTATCGAGAAGGCCGGCATCGAGCCTCATCTGATCGAGTTCCAGCAAGGACCGGCGATGGTGCAGGCGCTGCTCGGGGGGCAACTGGACGTCGCCTATTTCGGCATCGGGCCGGCCATGGTCGCGCGCTCCAAGGGCGCTGCGATCAAGGTGGTCGCCTCCGGCGTCGTCAACCAGATCAGCTTCGTCGCCATCGGCGATCTGGCGAAATTCACCGGCGGCACAATCGACGCCACGACATTCAAGCGGTTCCGCGAGAAGACGGGCCGCAAGGCGAAGATCACGACCTTCGCGCGCGGTTCGGTGCCGGCGACCGTCTTCAATTATTGGCTGAAGAACGTGCTGAAAGCCAATCCGGACGACATCGAGATCATCCATCAGGGTTCGGCGCAGGTGCAGCAATCGCTGCTGACCGGAGCGGTCGACGGCGCTGCGACGCTTGAGCCGATCGTCTCGGTCACGCTTGCCCGCCGGCCGGACGCGACGGTCCTGGCGTCGGGATCGGACATGTTCCCGCACCAGCCGGGCGCGATCCTCGCCGTTCGCGAAAAGACGATCAAGGAACATCCCGGCACGGTGCGCGCGCTGGTCGCGGCGCAGATCGACGCGACAGGGAAGCTCGCCGCCGGAGACGAGGGTGCCATCAAGGCTGTGCAGAAATATGTCGGCGGCGGCAGGCTGCCGCTCAAGACGGTGGAGGCGGCGGTCAAGCGGTCGAGCGGGATCTTTGTTTCCGACCCGCATTACATCATCGAGGGAACGCGTGCGATGCAGGCCTTCCAGCTCGGGGAAGGCACGCTGAAAGGAAAGCTGGATGTCGATAGCCTCTTCGATACATCCTTCTACGACAGTCTCGAAAAGAAGTGACCACTCCATCGGGGTGAAGGATCTCAGTCGATTCGGTATCGGCTCGCGCCGGCTTTGGCTCGGCCTTACCGGCGTGGCCGCCTTCATCGCCATCTGGAAGCTCGCCTTCCTGTTCCACTGGGTGCGGCCGGGGACGTTGCCCGATCCTTTCGCCGTTCCCGCTGCGTTCGCCGGAGAGTTTCAAAGCCACAGGCTGTTGCCCGCCATCGGATCGAGCCTGATCCACTATGTCTGGGGTCTCGGCCTCGGCAGCCTCGCGGGCTTTCTCGTCGGGTTGGCGGCCGCGACATCGCGCGGCTTCGACGATTTCCAGTCGCTTCTGGCGCGCATCCTCCGCCCGATCCCGCCGCTCGCCTGGGTGGTCTTCGCCATCGCCTGGTTCCAGGTCAGCCATGCCGGCGCGGCCTTCGTCATCGCCATCGGAGTGTTCTGGGTGAACTATTTCGCCACCTTCTCGGGTGTGCGGAACGTCGATCCGCGCCACTACGAACTGGCCAGGGCCTTCCACCAGGACGGGCTTCTGCGGCGCATCTTCACTGTTACGCTACCGGCTGCGGCGCCCTCTATCCTTGCCGGTCTTCGGACGGGCGTCGGGCAGGCGTGGATGACGCTCATCGCGGCCGAGCTTCTCGGCGTTCCCGGCATGGGACAGGAGATGAACGCCGCCGCCGGTGTCGGCGCCTACGACGTGGTGGTGGTCTATATGCTCGTGATCTCCGCAGTCTACGGGATTTGCGACGGCTCTTTCTCGATTATCGAAAACCGGCTCCTGCGCTGGAGGCCGAAATGACGATTGCGGTGCGTGAAAAAGACATGATGGCGAAGACCGAGCCGGTGCTTGTGGCCGAGAAGCTCGACTATACGTTTCCCGGCGCCGATCGACCTGTCTTCGGGGGTGTCGACTTTGCTCTTGCGAAGGGTGAGTTCCTTTCGCTGGTCGGCGGTTCAGGCGTCGGCAAATCGACGGTGCTGCGCTGCGCGGCGGGGCTCCTGGAGCCGGGCGCGGGCAGGATCGTGCTGCAAGGCGGCAAGGCGCACAGCGGCCGGCGGCGTCGTTCGATCGTCTTTCAGGATAGCCGGCTCCTGCCCTGGCAAACCGTCGAAGCCAATGTCGCCTACGGGCTTCATGGCCTCGGCCTGTCGCGCCAGGAAATTGCGGCCCGCGTCGAGGACGCGCTGAAGCTGACCCTGATGGTGGATTATGCCAAACGCTGGCCGTCCGAACTGTCCGGCGGCCAGCAGCAGCGTGTCGGCATTGCCCGCGCGCTCGCCGTCGAGCCTTCGGTCCTTCTCATGGACGAGCCCTTCTCCGCTGTCGATGCGCTTACGCGCGGTAGGCTTCAGGCCGAGTTGCTCAATATCTGGGAGAGGCGCCGGATGGCCGTACTCTTCGTCACCCACGACATAGAGGAAGCGGTGCTTCTGTCCGACCGTATCCTCGTCATGGGCGGGGTAATGGGGGGAAGCCAGCCCGCTTGCATTACAAACCATAATCCTGTCGATCTGGCGCGGCCTCGTTCCCGCAAGGAGCCGGAATTCTTCCGTGTGGCGGCTACCATCGCGGATCAATTGCAATGAGCGAGCGCATCGTTCTCCATGCGCCGACGGAAGCGGCGCTTCAGCGCGCACGCAACAATGCCATCAACCTGTTGAGGGAAATGCCCGACGCGGAAATAGAGATCGTCGTCAACGCAGCGGGCGTGCGCGCCGCATTGTCGGGCGAACATGGCAGCGACAGGCTGCTCGTCTTTTGCCGTAATACGCTGGATGCAACGGGGCAAAGTGTGGCGGAAGGCGCAACCGTCGTGTCGAGCGCCATTGCCCATCTGGCCAGGCGGCAGTGGGAAGGCTGGATCTATATCCGCGCCTGAGGGCACTTGCCGCCATCGCTGTCGCTCGCCCTATATTCTCCTCCAATGCCGCACCATTGCCGCTTCTCTGCTGAAGAGGGCGTTGATGGTTACAAAATCGGCGGTTACGACTGTAACGAACGTTGCCCGGACGAATTCCTTTCGAACGCCGGGGCAGTGCCGAGGGAGAGAACCGATGACCTCCAGATATATGCCGGGATTCGGCAACGATTTCGAAACCGAGACGCTGTCCGGCTCGCTGCCGCAGGGCCGGAACTCGCCGCAGCGCCCCGCCTATGGCCTTTATGCCGAGCAGCTTTCAGGCTCGCCCTTCACCGCGCCGCGCGGCACCAATGAGCGGTCATGGCTTTACCGCATCCGTCCGAGCGTGCGCCATACGGGCCGTTTTTGGAGCGTTGAATTCCCGCTGTGGAAGAGCGCGCCGAATATCGGTGACAGCGAACTGGCGCTCGGGCAGTTGCGCTGGAACCCGACACCGATGCCGAACGAGGAAACAGATTTTCTCGCCGGCATCCGTACCATGACGACGGCCGGCGACGTCTTCACGCAGGTCGGCATGGCGGCGCATGTCTATGCCGTCAACAGATCGATGGTGGACGATCATTTCTTCAACGCCGACGGCGAGCTTCTGATCGTGCCGCAGCAAGGCGGCATTCGCGTCGTCACGGAAATGGGTGTGATGGACGTGCGGCCGACGGAAATCTGTGTCGTACCGCGTGGCATGGTGTTCAAGGTCGAACTGATGGATGGTTCCGCGCGCGGCTATATCTGCGAGAATTACGGCGCCAAGTTCACGCTGCCGGATCGCGGGCCGATCGGGGCCAACTGCCTCGCCAATCCACGCGACTTCAAGACGCCTGTCGCTTGGTATGAGGAGAAGGAGACGCCCTGCCGCCTGTTCGTCAAATGGTGCGGCAGGTTCCATGTCACCGAACTTGACCATTCGCCGCTCGATGTCGTCGCCTGGCATGGCAACTACGCGCCCTACAAATACGACCTGAAGACCTATTCGCCGGTCGGCGCGATCCTCTTCGACCATCCCGATCCGTCGATCTTCACGGTGTTGACCGCACCGTCGGGCGAGGCGGGGACAGCCAATGTGGATTTCGTCATCTTCCCGCCGCGCTGGGTGGTGGCGGAGGATACGTTCCGGCCGCCTTGGTATCACCGCAACATCATGAGCGAGTTCATGGGGCTGGTCGAGGGCAAGTATGATGCCAAGGAGGAAGGATTCGTTCCCGGCGGCGTGAGTCTGCACAACATGATGCTGGCGCACGGACCGGATGCGTCGGGCTTCGAAAAGGCGTCGCAGGCGGATCTCGCGCCGCAGAAGCTCGCCGATACCATGGCCTTCATGTTCGAGACGCGCTTCCCGCAGATGCTGACACGCCATGCAGCCGAAACCGACACGCGGCAGGACGATTATGCCGGTTGCTGGACGGGTCTGAAGAAACGCTTCAACGGTACGCCGGAAGGGGATTGGGGTTGAGATTTCCCTCTCCGCGAGGGGAGGGTGGTCCGCGCGGCGGACAGGGTGGGGTCGTTGCGGCGGATGAGACGCGCATAGACGCGGCGCTTTTTGTAGGCTACCCCACCCGTCCAATCGCCTTCGGCGATTGTCCACCCTCCCTCGAGGGGGAGGGAAATCAGCGGAGGACGCATGAAACTCGCCACATTGAAAAACGGTGCGCGCGACGGAAAGCTCGCCGTCGTCTCGCGCGACCTGACGCTTTATACCGATGCGTCCTTCCTCGCGCCGACGTTGCAGGCCGCGCTCGACGATTGGCAGCGTATCGCACCGCATCTGACGGCGCTTGCCGAAGGCCTCGAACTTAGCGCGGTGCCAGCCGAGCGATTCCATGAGCACAAGGCGCATGCGCCATTACCGCGCGCCTATCAATGGGCTGACGGCTCGGCCTATGTGAACCATGTCGAGCTTGTGCGCAAAGCGCGCGGCGCGGAGATGCCGGAGAACTTCTGGAGCGATCCCCTGATGTATCAGGGCGGCTCGGATTCCTTCCTCGGGCCGCGCGATCCGATCCGGCTTGCCGACGAGGCGTGGGGCATCGACATGGAAGGCGAGGTGGCCGTCATTGTCGACGATGTGCCGATGGGCGCGACCCCCGACGAGGCGTGCGCGGCGATCCGCCTCGTCATGCTCGCCAACGACGTGTCGCTGCGCAATCTCATCCCCGCCGAACTGGCGAAAGGGTTCGGCTTCTTCCAGTCGAAACCCTCCACCGCCTTTTCTCCCGTCGCGGTGACACCGGACGAACTGGGCGAAGCCTGGGACGGTGGCAAGGTTCATCTGCCGCTTCTGGTGGAACTGAACGGCAAGCCCTTCGGTCGTGCCGACGCCGGCATAGACATGACCTTCGATTTTCCGAGGCTGATCGCACATGCTGCGAAATCGCGGCCGCTTGGCGCCGGCAGCATCGTCGGGTCCGGGACCGTTTCGAACAAGCTCGACACCGGCCCCGGCAAGCCGGTCGCCGAGGGTGGCGCCGGCTATTCCTGCATCGCGGAAGTTCGCACCATCGAGACCATCCGCGACGGCAAGCCCTCGACACCCTTCATGCGGTTTGGCGATCGTGTGCGGATCGAAATGAAGGACAATGCCGGCCGCTCCATCTTCGGCGCAATCGATCAGATGGTCGAAAAATACGAAAGGGGCTGACGGCTGGCAGCATTCGCGGCAGAATCTGATAGGGCTGATATAAGCCGTTCGAATCGGGAGGGACTGTTGCGCGCTGTTTTCGTGGATGCCAACGACGCCTTGTCCGCCGTGACGGAAAAGCTCCTCCGGCCGGACGACCTGCCGGTGACGATCAATCGGTTTCCGGCGATCACGCCTGGCGAACTACCGAAGGCTCTGGGCGATGCGGAAATCGCCATCATCGATCACACGCATCTGCCGATCGGGGTCGCGCGGCAGTGCCGTGGGCTGAAGCATGTCGTTTTCCTCGGCACCGGCCCGCAAAGCTACATGGACCCGGCGCGGCTTGATGCCGAATGCGGCATCAAAGTGCATGTCATCAAGGGCTATGGCGATACGGCGGTGGCCGAATGCGCCTTTGCACTGATGTGGGCGGCAGCCAAAGGGCTGGCCGGCATGGACCGCGCCATGCGGGCCGGTGACTGGATGCGCACCGAAGCCATGCAACTGACCGGCAAGACCCTCGGCCTTATCGGCTTTGGCGGCATCGGCAGTGAGATGGCGCGGCTCTCGCTCGGCGTCGGCATGCGGGTCGTCGCCTGGAATCGCTCGCCGGCGACGCATACGGGCGTCGCGTTCATGGAACTCGACGAGGTGCTGGAAGCGGCCGATATTGTCTCGCTGCATCTGGCGCTGAACGATGGGACGCGCGGCATCCTCTCCGCCGAGCGCATCCGGTGCATGAAGCCGGGCGTGATCCTCATCAATACGGCGCGCGGCGCGCTGGTCGATGAGGCGGCGATGATCGCCGCTTTGCGTTCAGGGCAAATCGGCCATGCCGGGCTCGACGTCTACACCACCGAGCCGATGCCGGCCGGCCACGAACTGACGACGCTTCCCAACGTCACTCTTTCCGCCCATTCCGGCTTCCGCACGCCGGAAGCCAACGACAATCTGATCGGCGCCGCGCTCGACCATTGCCGGAGGATTGCGGGGGAGATCGCTTGACCATTTGTGGATCGAGCGGGCAAACAGGGTCGTATTTTTCATCCGGTGCGGGGTCTTAGCATGACACGTCATGTCGCCATTATCGGAGCGGGCGTCGTAGGTGCGATCAGCGCCCTTGAGGTTTTGCGCGACGGCAACCGCGTCACCATCATCGAGCCCGCCGAACCGGGGGGCGAGCAGGCGGCAAGCTACGGCAATGCCGGCTGGCTCTCCTCGCATTCGGTCATTCCGCCGGCCGAGCCCGGTGTTTGGAAGAAAGTGCCGAAATATCTTTCCGACCCGCTGGGGCCGCTTGCGATCCGCTGGCGCTACCTGCCCAAAGCAGCCCCCTGGCTCTTCCGCTATCTCCGTTCCGGATGGACCCGCGCGGCTATAGAAAAGACGGCGCGGGGTTTGCGGCCGCTTCTGGAAAATGCGCCGCTCCTCCATGCGAAGCTTGCGGAGGAGGCCGGTGTTGCGCACCTGGTCGAGCGGGCAGGCGTGCTGCATGTCTATCCTTCCCGGGAGGCCTTCGAGGCAGACAGTCTGGCATGGGCGGTGCGCCGCAAGGTCGGTATCGAATGGCTCGAACTCGATAGCGACGAACTGCGCCAGCGCGAGCCGGCGCTGCATCCGCGCTATCGCTTCGCGGCCATGGTGGAGGAGGCGGGACGCTGCCTCGACCCGGGTGCCTATGTCGCGGCGCTCGTCGCATTGGCCGAGGCGAGGGGCGCCACGCTCGTCCGCACGCGGGCGACCGGCTTCCGGCTCGATGGCGACCGGCTCGCGGCGGTCCTGACCGAGGACGGCGAGATCGCCTGCGATGTGGCCGTCATCTCCTCCGGCATTCGGTCGAAACCGCTTGCCGCATCGCTTGGCGACAAGCTCCCCCTTGAGACGGAACGTGGCTATCACGCCATGGTCGAGGGTTTCGACATCGGCCTCAGGCATGCCGTCATGGTATCGGACGCGAAGGTCTTCGCAAATCCGATGGCGAACGGCTTGCGGAGCGCCGGTCAGGTCGAGATCGCCGGCGTCGATGCCGAACCCGACTGGAAGCGCGCCGAGATCATGCGCGATGGCCTGGTGCACGTCTTCCCCGGCCTGCCGGAAAAGCTGCCGCCGGAGAAGGTGAAATTCTGGATGGGCCACCGGCCGAGCATGCCGGACGGACGGCCCTGCATCGGTTTTGCGCGCGCGACGAAGGACGTCGTCTACGCTTTCGGCCATGGCCATATCGGCCTTGTCAGTTCGGCAAGGACGGGCAGGGTGGTGGCGCAACTGATCGGTGGACGCAATCCGGAGATCCCCCTGGAGCCGTTCGATCCGAAGCGCTTCCTTTGAAGGCGGGAAAGGCAGAGCGATGATCTCACCACAATCCGGTATCGCCAGGGGCGGCAAGGCGGTCTATGGCGCGCCGCTCGGCATATTGATGCTGGAGGCACGGTTTCCGCGCATTCCGGGCGATATGGGCAATGCGGCGACATGGCCTTTTCC
>SCRB01000418.1 GCA_004299545.1 Rhizobiaceae bacterium | reverse complement strand
ATGGTTATGAACAGACATTCGGCGAGATGAGCGCCGGCGAGAAGCATTCCTGGGAGGCCGGGCGAGGCGATCTCGGCCTGTCGCATCGCGCCCGCGCTTTCGCCCGCTTCGCCAACGCCATGCTGGAGCCGGCATGAGAAACGCCGACAAGACGCCCGGCTTCGGCGTCTACCTGCACTGGCCGTTCTGCGCGGCCAAATGCCCCTATTGCGACTTCAACAGCCATGTCCGTCACCAGCCCGTCGATCAGGAGCGCTTCGCAGCCGCCTTCGAGGCGGAAATGGCGGCGATGCGCGAGAAGACCGGCCCGCGTGCCGTCGCAAGCGTTTTCCTCGGCGGCGGCACGCCATCGCTGATGAAGCCCGAAACGGTCGGCCGTGTGCTGGAAGCGGTGGCGCGCAACTGGCATCTGCCCGATGGAGCCGAAATCACGATGGAGGCCAATCCGTCTTCTGTCGAGGCGGAACGTTTCCGTGGCTACCGTGCCGCCGGTGTCAACCGGGTTTCGCTCGGCGTGCAGGCGCTGAACGACGCCGATCTCAAATTCCTCGGCCGTCTCCATGATGTCGAAAGCGCGCTGGCCGCGATCGAGCTTGCGCGCGAAACCTTTCCGCGCCTCTCCTTCGACCTGATCTACGCGCGGCCGCGCCAGACGCCGGAAGCCTGGAGCGAGGAGCTTCGGCGCGCCATCGGCCTCGCCGCCGATCATCTGTCGCTCTATCAGTTGACGATCGAGGAAGGGACGCCGTTCAGCGTGCTTTACGCGGCAGGTAAGCTTACGCTTCCCGACAGCACGGAGGGCGCCGAGCTTTATCGTGTCACGCAGGAGGTGACGGCCGCGCACGGCCTGCCAGCTTATGAAATCTCGAACCACGCGCGGCCGGGAGCGGAGAGCCGCCATAATCTTATCTACTGGCGCTACGGGGAATATGCCGGCATTGGACCGGGCGCTCATGGCCGTTTCGTCGAAAGCGGCCGCCGCATCGTCACCATCACCGAACGCATGCCGGAGACCTGGCTTTCACTGGTCGAGAAGAACGGCCATGGCGTCGTCGACGGCGAGGTGTTGTCGCCGTCGGAAGAGGCGGATGAATTCCTCCTGATGGGACTGAGGCTGACCGAGGGGATTGACCTCGACCGTTACGAGAAACTGGCCGGCCGGCCGCTTTCCAACGGCCGCATATCGATCCTGCGGGAGGAAAAGCTCGTCGAGCCGGTCGGCAATTCCCGTCTGCGCGCGACGCAGGCCGGCATGGTTGTGCTCGACGCGCTGGTGGCGGATCTGGCGCGCTGAAGCATGATCCGGAAAAGTGGCTCCGGTTTTCCGAAAAGATCATGCTCAAACAAGAGATGAGGGCGAAAGGCCGCATTGTCGGGGTGTTTTCCGGAACCGGCTACGATGGTAGCGTTCAACAATCCGGAACGAAGATAACCCTATCGATTGTTCTTCTGAACGTTCAGGACCAGTTTGAGGAATTTCCGAGATGATCCATTCTTCGAGCAATCTTGTGCGCTTTGCGCCTTTTGCCGCCAGCAGAGCCGGCAAGGCCGTCCTTCTTGCGCTCTTCTCCGCCGGTGCTGCTCTTGCGCTTTCGTCTGTCGCCCATGCCGGGGATTTCAAGGCCGGCGCTATAGAGATCGAGAATCCGTGGTCGCCTTCGGCGCCGAACGGCGCGAAGGTGGCGGGTGGTTATTTCACGATCGTGAACCATGGCGCTACGCCCGACCGGCTCGTTTCGGCCACTGCCGCAATCGCCGGCAAGGCCGGGATTCACCAGATGACGGTCAAGAACGGCGTCATGGAGATGCGTGAGGTGAAGGGCGGGCTGGAGGTGCCTGCCTCCGCCACGGTCAAGCTGAAGCCCGGCGCTTATCATCTGATGTTCATGGATCTGAAGCACCTGCCGAAGAGAGGTGAGAGCTTTTCCGGCACGCTGACCTTCGAGAAGGCGGGAACCGTGAACGTCACCTTCGACGTCACCGGCATGGGCGGCCCCGCTATGGGCGGAGCCATGAATCCGATGAAATCCATGAAACATGGGCACGATTCGATGATGGGCGGCAGCATGAAGGCGATGAAGCCGATGAAAGGCATGGGGAACTGATCGGTCTTGCCTTTGCGTCCCTGCACGCGTCATGCGAAAAGAAGTCTCGTAGGCGGTAAGGGGCGATGGCGGCAGCGGAAGGCAATGAAGGGCGCGGCTTTCTGGTCGGCCAGGCGGAAGTGGCCGCCCGGCCGCTCGAACCGGCGCTTTATATCGTCGCCACTCCGATCGGCAATCTCGGCGACATCACGCTGAGGGCGCTGGAAACCCTTGCCGCCGCCGATATCCTTGCCGCAGAGGACACGCGCGTCACGCGTGTCCTGCTCGACCGCTATGGCATCAGGAAGCGTGCCGTCGCCTATCACCAGCATAATGAAGCGGAGGCTGGTGAACGGCTCCTCGCGGCGCTGAAAGAGGGAAAGAGCGTCGCGCTCGTTTCCGATGCCGGCACGCCGCTTGTATCCGACCCCGGCTACCGGCTGGTCGCGGTGGCTTATGCGGAAGGGCTGCGTGTCGTTCCCGTTCCCGGCGCCTCGGCGGTGCTTGCGGCGCTGGCTGCCTCCGGCCTGCCGTCCGACACGTTCCTTTTCGCCGGTTTCCTGCCGTCGAAGGCGGGACAGCGGCGTTCCCGGTTGGAGGAACTGAAAGCCGTTCCCGCAACGCTGATCGCCTTCGAATCGCCGCACCGGCTGGCTGAGAGCCTGGAAGCCATGACCGCCACGTTCGGCGGCGGCCGGCACGCCGTCGTTGCGCGGGAACTGACCAAGGCCTTTGAGGAGATCCGGCGCGGAACTTTGGCGGCGCTTGCCGAGTATTACGCCGAAGCAGGCGCTCCCAAGGGCGAAATCGTCATATTGGTGGCGCCGCCGCAACCTGCGGTGACGGCGGACGCGGCCGAGACCGACAGGCTTCTCCTGTCGCTCGCCGGGGAAATGGCGACATCGCGTGCCGCCGCGGAAGCGTCGCGGCTGACCGGCCGGCCGAAACAGGCGCTTTATCGCCGCCTTCTCGAACTGAAGGCAGGTGGCGGAAATGAGAAGTGACGTCGGCCAGGCCCGTTACCGTGCTTATCGAAAGGGTCATCGCGGAGAGCTTCTGGCCGCGCTCACGCTCATCCTGAAAGGGTATCGCATCGTTGCCCGCCGCTTTCGCACGAAAGCCGGCGAGATCGACGTGATCGCCCGGCGCGGCGACCTCGTTCTTGTCGTCGAGGTGAAGGCGAGGCGAACGCTGGTCGAGGCGATGGATGCGATCACGGTGACCGCCGAGCGCCGGATCGAGGCGGCGACCGATCTGTGGCTGTCGCGGCAACCCGACCACGCTCGGCTTTCGGTTCGTTTCGACATGATCGCCGTCTTGCCCCGGCGCTGGCCGGTGCATGTGCCCAGCATCTTCCAGGCGCGCCGCTGAGTATCCTGAGATGGGCAATGGGGCGGGCTCCGGCCAGCCCTTTGCCTTTCGGAAAAATCGGACTAAGAAACGGTCGGGCTCGCCCGGTTTTCGCATGCCTGACGGAGAGAGATTTCATCATGACCATCATCACGGAAACGCCAAGGCTGATTACCGTTTTTGGCGCCTCGGGCTTCATCGGCCGGCATGTGGTGCGGGCTCTGGCGAAGCGTGGCTATCGCGTCCGTGCGGCTGTCAGGCGCCCTGATCTCGCCCTGCATTTGCAGCCGCTCGGCGGCGTCGGGCAGATCATGGCGATCCAGGCCAACCTGCGCTATCGCTGGTCGGTCGAGCGCGCCGTCGAGGGAGCGGATTACGTCATCAACCTCGTTGGCATCCTGTCCCAATCCGGCCGCCAGCGTTTTGCCTCGGTGCAGGATTTCGGTGCAAGGGCCGTGGCCGAATCGGCCAGGGCCGCCGGCCTGCCCCTGACGCATGTCTCCGCCATCGGCGCCGATTTGAATTCGCCATCCAATTATGCGCGGACCAAGGCGCGGGGCGAAAAGGCGGTGTTCGAGACGCTGCCCGATTCGGTCGTTTTCCGCCCTTCGATCGTCTTCGGCCCCGAGGACAAGTTCTTCAACCGTTTCGCCGCGCTCGCGCGCATATCGCCTTTCCTGCCGTTGATCGGCGGCGGCACCACGAAGCTGCAGCCCGTTTACGTCGATGATGTCGCCGAAGCGGTAGCGCGCTCCGTCGATGGCGATGTCGCGCGGGGACGTGTCTACGAGCTTGGCGGGCCGCAAGTTTTCACCTTCCGCCAGTGCATGGAAGAGATGTTGCCGGTGATCGGCCGCAAACGCTTGTTGCTCTCCGTCCCGTTCTCGGTGGCAAGCATGCAGGCGGCGGTGCTCGGCCTTTTGCCCAACGCGCCCCTGACATCGGACCAGGTGAAGTTGCTGCGCTCCGACAATGTCGTCTCCGGGGAGGCCGAAAGCGAGGGCCGGACGCTTCCGGGCCTCGGGATCGTGCCGGAAACGATGGCCGCGATCCTGCCGTCCTATCTGTGGCGCTATCGCCCGGCCGGTCAGTTCACCCGCACGTTCGCTGCCTGATTAAAGGGGCGCGGCCTGCCAAAAGGGCGCCGCTCGAAGCGGAGAATCAACCCCAGATGAAAAGTGCGGCGAGCCCGACGACGCCGACGACCAGCCGCCACCATCCGAACAGCGAATAGCCGCGCTTCGAGACGAAATCGAGCAGCGTGCGCACGACGACGAGCGCCACAAGGAAGGCCGCGACGAAGCCGATGGCGATGAGCGCCAGATCCGACGAGTGCAATTCGGCCCGGTTCTTGTAGAAATCGTAGACGAAGGCGCCGACCATGGTCGGTATGGCGAGGAAGAAGGAGAATTCCGCAGCCGCTCGCTTGTCCACGCCCATCAGCATCGCCCCGACGATGGTCGAGCCGGAGCGCGACGTGCCGGGTATCAGCGACAGGCACTGGAAGAAGCCGATGCCGAGGTAGAGCCAATAGGGAAATTTCTCGACGTCATGATGGGTGGGCTTGAGATCCATCCTGTCCACCCAGAGCAGGATGACGCCGCCGATGATCAGCATGATGCAGATCAGTTTCGGTGTCTCGAACAGCACGGTTTCGATGAAGTCGTGCAGCAGGACGCCGATGACGGCGGCGGGAATGAAGGCGAGCAGGATGCCGGCGACGAATTTTTGCGTTTCCCGGCTCTTCGGCAATGTCACGAGCATCTGCCACAGCTTGCCGAAATAGACGCTGACGATGGCGAGGATCGCGCCGAGCTGGATGAGGATTTCGAACGTCTTGCCGGCCGATTTGAAGCCGAGGAAATGACCGGCGAGAAGAAGGTGCCCGGTCGAGGAAACGGGGATGAATTCTGTAAGCCCCTCGAGAATTCCCAGCGTAATGGCATCAAAGACCGACTGGTGTTCCATAACTCTCCCCTAAAGGGTTTGGCCAGAGGGCGTTGCAGAAGGACGTTGCCAAGGGGCATTGCTTGTCACGACGGCCAACTCCTCTTATAGGGTCTTGGCACATGGTCGACCCGAATCTCCACCACGAATCGGGCCGCCGAGATTTACCGGCCTTGGCTCGCAAAAGCCAGATAGTTCCTCCGCACGATATGCTGACGCTGTTTCATCAACCTCTGTTCGCCAATTGCCGTTTTGTCCGGATCTGCTTCGCGGAATATGGCGAGGAACTGGCGTTGATCGAGGAACGGCCCTGGACGCGGCGCAAGGAGTTCCTTTCGCTCAATGCCGCAGGGACCCTGCCTGTGCTGCTGGCGGAAGGGGACGTGCCGATCGTCGGCGCCGATGTCATCGCCGAATATCTCGACGAAACCCGCGGCGTGTTGAAGCGCGACAGGCGGCTTCTCGCGGAGAATCCGATGGAGCGGGCAGAGATCCGCCGTCTCGTCGATTGGTACCTGGTCAAGATGGAAGGGGAAGTGACGCGCCATCTCGTGCGTGAGCGCGTCATCAAGCCCTATATGGATCGCGCGCAAGGCGGCGGTTCGCCCGATTCCACCGCGATCCGTGCCGCGCGCTCCAACATCAAGCAGCATATGAAATACACGAACTGGCTTGCCGGTACGCGAAACTGGCTTGCCGGACCCCGCATCACCTATGCCGACATGGCCGCGGGTGCGGCGCTTTCCGTCCTCGACTATCTCGGCGAAATCGAGTGGAACAACCATCCCGCCGCGCGCGAATGGTACACGAGGGTCAAGTCCCGGCCTTCCTTCCGGCCGCTCCTGACCGAGCGCGTGCGCGGCCTTCAGCCCGCGTCGCATTATGCCGACCTCGATTTCTGAAAAGACGGAAGCCGACA
>SCRB01000417.1 GCA_004299545.1 Rhizobiaceae bacterium | reverse complement strand
CGGCGGTGTACCCGCCATGTGCGACGGCATCACGCAGGGACAGCCCGGCATGGAACTTTCGCTCTTCTCACGCGACGTTATCGCCATGGCCGCCGCCGTCGGCCTCTCTCATAATATGTTCGACGCCGCCGTCTTCCTCGGCATCTGCGACAAGATCGTTCCGGGCATGATGATCGCGGCGCTCGCCTTCGGCCATCTTCCGGCGGTATTCATCCCGGCTGGCCCGATGCCGTCGGGTATCTCCAACGAGGAAAAGGCGAAAATCCGCCAGCTTCATGCCGAGGGCAAGGCCAGCCGCGCGGACCTGCTTGAAGCGGAAGCGAAATCGTACCACAGCCCCGGCACCTGCACCTTTTATGGCACGGCGAACTCCAACCAGATGCTGATGGAGATCATGGGCCTGCACCTGCCGGGCGCCTCCTTCGTCAATCCGGGCACCCCACTCAGAAACGCCCTGACACGCGAAGCGGCAAAGCGGGCGCTTGCCCTCACCGCGCTTGGCAACGCCTATACGCCTGTCGGGCGGATGATCGACGAACGCGCCATCGTCAACGGCGTCGTCGGGCTGCATGCAACGGGGGGCTCGACCAACCACACCATCCACCTGGTTGCGATGGCTGCCGCGGCGGGCATCCGGCTGACCTGGCAGGACATTTCCGATCTTTCCGAGATCGTGCCGCTCCTGGCACGCGTCTATCCGAACGGCATGGCCGACGTGAACCATTTCCACGCCGCCGGCGGCATGGGTTTCCTCATCCGGGAATTGCTCGACGCCGGACTGCTGCACGACGATGTCGGCACCGTCTGGGGCGACGGCTTGCGGTCCTATGCGGTCGAGACAGTGCTGGCGGAAGACGGGGCGATCGTGCGCGAACCCGTACAGGCGCGAAGCCGTGACGAAAAGGTCCTCGCGCCGGTTGCGAAGCCGTTCCAGCCGAGCGGCGGACTCAAGGTGCTGACCGGCAATCTGGGACAGGCCATCATCAAGGCGTCGGCAGTCAAGCCCGAACGCAGGATTGTCGAGGCGCCGGCCATCGTCTTCGACGGGCAGGACGAATTGCAGGTCGCCTTCAGGGAAGGAAAACTGGAGCGCGATTTCGTCGCCGTCATCCGCTATCAGGGGCCGAAGGCAAACGGCATGCCGGAATTGCACAAGCTGACGCCGACGCTCGGCCTCCTGCAGGATCGCGGCTACCGGGTTGCGCTCGTCACCGACGGCCGCATGTCCGGCGCTTCAGGCAAAGTGCCCGCCGCCATCCACGTCACGCCGGAAGCGCTCGAAGGCGGCATCATCGCCAAAATCCGCGACGGAGACATGATAAGGCTGGATGCGGAAGCCGGAACACTCGACGTGCTGGTGGAGATGGGCGAGTTGAAAGCGCGCCTGCGCCCGAACAAGGACCTGGCGGCGAATGATACTGGCACCGGCCGTGAACTCTTCGCCGTCTTGCGTGCCAATGTCAGCGGCGCCGACAGGGGCGCCACAATCTTCGCTGCCTAAAGCGCATCGCGTTTAAACGGAGTCACGCGACGCGTTTTATCGATGCTCTATTTCAATTCGGCCTTGGAGGATCGCTTGGCGCGGGGGCGTTTCGGTTTGGCCGCATCGGCGGAGGACGGAACGATTTCGCTCGGCACGGCAGGAGAGGAGCGCCGAACGCCGGAGCGTTTCTTGGCGGGGCTTCCTGCACTATTCGCGGCCCTCGGGACCTTACCTTCCTTCTCGATCTCCTGCGTTGCTCTCGTCCAATGTTCCCAGTCGCGGCCGTGTGGCCGGCCTTCCCGCTCCCAGATCTCGTAGGCGCGACGCCTGATGCGATCTTCCTTATTCATGAGGTGCATCTCCTTCCGTGCAGGAACTCCACAGAAATATCTTAGAGCCTTTCATGGTCGGCTGAAACAGTTCTGTTTCTCCGCTGGCGAAGCGGTCCGCTTGAAGGACGGTGCAGGCCATGCCGCGTACGCCCCCGCATCGTTCGACAAAGCGAAACGGTGGTGCTTCTGGAAGGAGCGGCATGAAATGTCGCCTTTCGCCAATCACAGGGCTTCGGGACGATGGCAAACATGGAATAGAGTTCGTGCAGGTGAAAAATACCCTTGAATTTTCACGAAGCGCCGGGGTAATCTTCTTTGATCCTGTGTCAGGACCCGGACGTCGCGCGCCCTCCGCAGATCCACAGAAGATTGCAATTCCTGGCCGCCCAATTCGGCAGCGGGGTCGCGGACGCCGGGGAAGAGTACAGTCTCCAGACGTCGGCAACCCGTCATACAGGGTGAGAGATTGAACGGAACTGAAGGGAGGCAACCGGGAATGGTCGAGACGCTCTTTCCGTCTCGGACAGTCTGACCGAAACAATTCGCAAGCCCGAAAAACACCGGCCGCTTTCGAATCCGCGACGGCCGTCGTTTTGCGGGTCCTGCCACGCACTAGAAAAACACATCGCGGTTCGGCAAAGGGGAAGTTCAATGAGAAATCTTTTAGCGAGTACCTGTCTGGCGATCGGACTGGCAGCCCTGTGCCAGCCGGCTTTTGCTGCCGGCACGTGCGGCAGCGTGACCATCGCCAGCATGAACTGGCAGAGCGCTCAAGTTCTGGCGAGCCTTGACAAATTCATCCTCGCCAACGGCTACGGCTGCAACGCCAACATCATTCAGGGCGATACCGTCCCCACCATCACGTCGATGACGGAAAAGGGTGAGCCTGACGTCGCGCCCGAAGGATGGGTGGACCTGATTCCGAAAGTGGTCAATGAAGGGCTCAAGGACGGCCGCCTCGTCAAGGCGGCGGTGGCTCTCTCGGACGGTGCGTCGCAGGGATGGTGG
>SCRB01000002.1 GCA_004299545.1 Rhizobiaceae bacterium | reverse complement strand
GATCTCTGCTGGAAGCCATCCACCTGCTGAAGCTGCAGGACAGGACACGCTTCTACCAGGCCTCGACTTCGGAACTTTACGGCAGGGTCCAAGCGGTGCCGCAATCGGAAACCACGCCGTTTTATCCGCGCTCGCCCTACGCAGCGGCCAAGCTCTATGCCTATTGGATGGTGGTCAACTATCGGGAGGCCCATGGCCTCCACGCCTCCAACGGCATTCTCTTCAATCATGAAAGCCCGGTCCGGGGGGAGACCTTCGTGACGCGTAAGATTACGCGCGCCGCCGCCGCCATCTCGCTCGGCCTGCAATCCTGCCTTTACCTCGGCAATCTCGACGCGGAACGCGATTGGGGGCATGCCCGCGACTATGTGGACGGCATGTGGCGGATGCTGCAGCAGGACAGCCCCGGCGATTATGTCCTCGCCACCGGCATCAAGCACTCGGTGCGGACTTTCGTCGAGGCCGCGTTCGCGGAAGTCGGCATCCGGATGGAATGGCATGGCGAGGGCATCGCGGAAGAGGGCCGTGATACGAAATCGGGGCGAGTGCTCGTGGCTATCGATCCGCGTTATTTCCGCCCGACGGAAGTGGATCTTCTGCTCGGCGATCCAGGCAAGGCGAAAAGGGTTCTCGGCTGGTCGGCATCGACGAACTTCGAGGCGATGGTACGGGAGATGGTGCGCTCGGATCTCGAAGTCATCGCTCGTGAAGCCAGCTACCGGCATCTCGACGAAGATGCCTGGCAGGCGGTGGGTTAGCGCAAGTTCAGCAAAATGGCGTCATGCTCCGGGAACGGTATGCCGTCTCAGCATCTTGTGTTCATCCGGTGAAGCAGGTTTTCCAGTGCGGGGCGGATGCGTTCAAGTTCGGCGAGATGAACGGCCGAGAGATCGGCAAGGCAGCGCTCGCCCGCCTCGGTCAGACGGACCAGGACCCGCCGGCGATCGGAAGGGTCCTGCTTGCGCAGCACCAACCCGGTCGCTTCGAGGCGGTCGACCAGTTCGACCGTGCTGTTGTGGTGCAGGATCAGGAAGGTGGCCAGTTGTGAAATACTCGCTTGTCCGTCCGCTGATGCCGCTTTGATGCCGAGCAGCGCCTGGTGCTGGCGTGGCGTCAGGCCGGTGGCGCGCGCCGCCGTCTGACTGAATGACAGGAAGTTGCGCAGCGCGAAGCGGAACGCTGCAAGCGTTCGGTAATCGTATCGCGACAATGTCGGGTCTGACACTTGCATTGTCTTTCCGCGCCTCTTGCATGGCGTCCCTGTGGGCCGGGAGCACGCATGTCGGCCTCGCCCGAAAGTATCCAGCGGTTTCGGGATAACGACATGCTTGGAAACAGGGAAATAAAGCGCGTCGCGTGAGTCCGTTTGAACGCGACGCGCTTTAGCATGGCTGGGATTTTGCCGGAACCCGGCGCGGGAAACCGCGTCCAGTTGACGCATGGCGCTTTTGTCACGCGATCGTTGTCGCCGCGGAATCACAGTGATATGTCGCATCACGACGCGACCGATCGGCCGCGCCTCCTCCCCGCGCCGTCATTCGGAGTTCATATAAGTGTCAGACCGTCGTTCTCGCCTGCCTTCGCCAGGTGGCTCTCCCCTTATGGGCATTCGCGACCTGGGCGATTTCACGGCCAATCGCCGCGTGCTCTTCATCATGGGCATCGCTGCGATAGCGGCGGTCTGCATTTCGGTCGTCGGCGTCGCCATGTTCCGGTTGATCGAACTTATCACCAACCTTTGCTATTTTGGCCGTTTCAGCTTCGACTATGTCCCGTTCAGCCAATCGCCTCTCGGTTGGCTCGTCGTATTCATTCCGATTGCCGGCTCGATCATCGTCGGCCTGATGGCGCGCTACGGCACGGAGCAGATCAGGGGCCACGGACTGCCGGAAGCGATCGAGGCCATTTTGCTCGGCCGTTCGAGGCTCAATCTGAAAGTAGCGCTCCTCAAGCCGACATCGTCGTCGATCGTCATCGGCACGGGCGGGCCGTTCGGCGCCGAAGGACCGATCATCATGACCGGAGGCGCCATCGGATCGCTGATCGCCCAATGGCTGCCGGTCAGCGACACGGAACGCAAGACATTGCTGGTCGCCGGCGCCTGTGCCGGCATGACCATCGTGTTCGGCACGCCGATCGCCGCGATCATGCTGGCGCTCGAGCTGCTTCTGTTCGAATGGACGCCGCGCAGCCTGCTGCCGGTCGCGACGGCCTGCGTTGTTGCCGCCATCCTGCGCAGCTATACCGGGCTTGCCGATCCCCTGTTCCCCTTCACCGGCACCGTCACGATCTCCTTCTACGATGCGGGAGCATGGGTTCTCGTCGGCATCTGCGCCGGCCTCCTGTCGGGTTTCCTGACCCGCCTCGTCTATGCGCTGGAAGACGGCTTCCATCGCCTGCCGATCCACTGGATGTGGTGGCCTGCGCTTGGCGCCGTCGTCGTTGGCGTCGGCGGGCTGATCGACCCCAATGTCCTCGGTCTCGGCTACGCCAATATCGAAGCCTTGCTGCGTGGCGACGTCGGACCGGACCAGGGCCTCAGCCTGTTTGTGGTGAAGACGATCGTCTGGGGCGTTGCGCTCGGCTCCGGCACCTCGGGCGGTACGCTCGCGCCCCTGATGATGATCGGCGGGGCCATGGCCGCCGCCGCGATCCATTTTTTACCCGCCGCGAGCCCCGGTTTCTGGCCGCTTCTGGCCATGTCGGCGACGCTGGGCGGAACGTTGCGGCTCCCGCTCACCGCGACGTTCTTCGCCCTTGGCGTCACCGGCAATATTCATGCGCTGCTGCCGCTGATCGTGTGCTGCTTTACCGCACACACCGTCACCGTGCTGCTGATGCGTCGTGACATATTGACGGAAAAGGTGGCGCGCCACGGCCATCATGTAACGCGGGAATGGCACGCCGACCCCTTCGCCCTGGCCCAGGTCAAGGACATCATGGCGACGGAAGTCCAGACCGTGCCGGGGACGATGACGCTTCACGACGCGACCAGCTTCCTTACGCTCCCGACGACGAAGCATCCGAGCTTCCCGGTTGTCGATGCGGAGAACCATGTCCTCGGCATCCTCAATCCGCCCACCGTCCTGGCATGGCGGCATGCGGGAAAGCATCGCAAAACCACTCTTGCGGAGTTGCTCAGTGGCAACCGGTCGGTACCGGTAGCCTATCCCGACTGGTACATCGAAGGCCTGATCGACGAGATGAGCAAGGCCAACATCGCCCATGTGCCGGTGGTCTCCCGCGAAGACCAGCGGCTCGTCGGCTATGTGGCGTGGAAGGATCTTTTGCGTGTGCGCAGCAGGAAGCGCGAAGCGGAAGTTAGCCGGACAACATTCTATCATATGAACCACACGAAGTAGATTATCGCGTGCTCAGCGGCCGTCGATGCGGCGATAAAGGTCGCGGTAGGTGCTGTAGCCTGCCTGGTAGATCCGGGCATTCGCCGGATCGGGGCTGATCGTTTCGCCCCTGCCGGCAAAGCGGGTGACGCCCAGCCAATCATAGGCGAGGCCAATGCCCACCGCCGCCGTCCAGGCGACGCCGAGGCAGGAGCCGGGATGTCGCGTCAGGCGCTCCACCGGCGCCTGCAGGATGTCGGCGACGATCTGCATCCAGACTCGGCTGGCCGCGCCCCCGTCAGAGGCAAGATAGCGGCGGGGCGCGAGCCCCATGTCGCGCAGCACTTCCACATGATGCAGGATGGCGTAGCCATAGGCTTCGAGCAGCGCGCGCCACAGATGGCCGAGCCCGTGCGAGAGGCTGAGGCCCGAGACCAGGCCGCGTATGTCGGGATCGTGGATGGGCGTCTTCTCGCCGAGAAAATAGGGCAGGATCTGGACGCCGTCCGCGCCGGCCGGAACCATGTCGGCGAGTTCGTCCAGCCGCTGGTGGACGGAAATGCCGCGCGCCTCGGCCTCCGTTTTCGCGCCACCGGCAAACTGCGCCACGAACCAGTTGAGCGCCGAACCGCCGGTCGCCATGCAGCCGTTCGGCATGTAGAGACCGGGAACGAGATGGTAGTCGAGATAGAGGCGCGGGTCCGGCACGGCGCGATCCGTCGCGACGAGCACGTCGACCGAACCGCCGAATTTGAGCAGCACGTCTCCCGGTTCCACGATACCGGCGCCGAGCGCCGAGGCGACATGGTCGGCGCCGCCGCCGATGACGGGCGTCCCCGCGACAAGCCCGGTCGCTTCCGCCGCTTCCGGGGCGACTGCACCTAGGATCGCGTGCGAGAGCGTCTTCGGCGGGACGACGGAGAGCGGCACATGGGCGAGCGCCACCAGATCGTTGGCGATTTCCCCTGTGCCCAGATCGACGAAGCCGGCCTCGAGCGCCCAGTTCTGCTCGGCGGCGCGAATCCCCGTCAGCCGCCAGTTTATGAAGTCGTAGGAGCCGAAGACGGTGGCGATGCGGGCGAAATTCTCCGGTTCGTGCCTTTCGATCCAGCGCAGCTTGGCGGCGACGAGTTGCTGGTTGACGCCGTTGCCGGCGCGTTGCGTGAAGGCGGCCTCGTTCACTTCGCGGCGAAGCGCCTCGACCTCGGCGCCACAGCGCCCGTCGCTCTGCTGGATGCTTGGCCGGATCAGCTTGCCCGCGGAATCGAGCAGGACGACGGCCGGCAGCATGCCGGTGACGCCGACGGCCTTTATGTCCCGTGCCGCGACGCCCGGCAACGAAAGCAGTTCCCGCGTGATGGCGCAGACGTTTTGCCACCACTGTTCCGGATCTTCCTCGGCCCAGCCGCCATGTGGCGAGGAGAGAGTGACCGGCCGGCTCGCCAGGCCGACCACTTCACCCGGCAACCGGATCAGGATGCCGATCGTCGAGGTGGTGCCGATGTCGAGACCGAGCACGAGGCTCATGGGGAGAAGCCTCCTCAGCGCAGCGCTTGGACCTTGTCCATGAAGCGCTTCACACGATCGCCGTCGACGGCGTTCCAGGTGTTGCCGCCGACCTTGAAATGCGTGCCGATAATGACACCGCTCGCGACCGACAGGACATCGGCGACATTGTCGATGTTCACGCCGGTATTGGCGAAGACCGGCACCTCCGTCACCGTCTCGGCGACCTTGCGCAGGTCGGACTGGTCGGCTGCCTGGCCGGTGATCGGTCCAGAAACGAGGATCGCGTCGGCAAGCGAGGAAAAGACGGCGCTTCTCGCCCTCAACTCGATCGGCCGCTGGTCCAGCGAATAGGCGAATTCGGCATTGATGTTGAAGAGCATCTTGAGGTCGTCGCGGCCGAGATCGTGTCTGAGCCGTGCGGCGCTTGCCAGATCCGGCGCCCATACTCCCATATCGGAAGCGAAGACGCCGGTGAATATCTCGCGCACGAAAGCGGCTCCCGTGGCGACGGCGATCGCGACGCTTGCCTTCGGGTCCCAGAGATAATTGACGCCGAAGGGGATCTTGAGCGCGGGCTTGACGGCCTGGACGACCGCCGTCATCGCCGCCACGCCCTCCGTCGGCGCGGCAAGCACATAGGGCCGGTCGTTCTCGTTGCCGAACATGATGGCGTCGACACCGCCTGCCTGAAGCTTCTCGACATCCGCGAGCACGCCGTCGACCAGCCTGGCGACGCCGCCTTTCGCGTCATGAAGCGGCGCTCCCGGCAAGGCGCCAATATGCGCCATCGCGATCACGACCTTCTTCTTCGCGCCGAAGAAATCGAACACCATTTTCTCTCTCCTGATTGCTACGGGTCGCCGTGTCCGGCTCCGGATCCATTTCAATTCTGTTCGACCGTACATCCCGGGCGGCGCCTGCTCATGCCTTCGCCCTGTCGGCGACCAGGATGCCGACTTTCGCAGCGGCGAGCGCTGCCGCGAGACCGGCCGGCGGCGGCGCGTCCGTTATCATCACGTCGATGTCGGCAAGCGCAGCGATACGCACGAGCGACATGCGCTGGAATTTCGAGGAATCGCACAGGAGCACCTTGCGCGTCGCGCGGCGCACATAAGCGCGCTTCATTTCGCTGTCGTCCATCGAATAGTCGAACAGCCCGTCTTCGGTGATGCCGGAGACGCCGAGAAAGGCAATGTCGAACCAGAGCTGCTCGAATTCCGCTACCGCCATGGGGCCGCAGACCGTCATCTCGTCGCCACGAATCTGCCCGCCGGCGATGTAGACTTCGCCCCGGCCGGCGCCGAGCACGCCTGCGATGCGCAGGCTGTTGGTGAAGACACGGATGCCGGGCTGCCCGGCAAGATGCCGCGCCAGCAGGAACGTGGTCGTGCCGACATCGAGCGCTACCGTCCGCTGCCCTTCCATGAGCGCGAGCGCCGCCCGCGCGATGCGCTCCTTGGTGTCGCGATTGCGCCTGAGCCTCGCCTCGAATTCGGGTTCGACCTGATCGACGGGATGCCCAGCCGCACCTTCCGCCGCGATTGCGCCCCCATGCGTCCGCTCGACCAGCCCCTCGCGCTCGAGTTCGATCAGGTCGCGCCTGATCGTCATGTCCGAAACGGACAGGTCGGCTGCTATATCGGCGACGGCGACGAAGCCAGCCGCCTGCACCGCCGCGACGATGCGCGACTGGCGGACCTGCGGCGGCAGGCGGCCCTGAGCCCCCGGGTGTGCCGGCGCGCCGGCCCGTCCGAATTCCGTTTGCACCGCGTCGCTCATCGTCTGGCGTCCATCTTCGTTCCGGCGCCATCTTCGGGCGCTTCGCCAAATCACACATAATCGAACACGGATTATGTTGCAAAGAGCGAAATTGTTTGTTTTCGTGGATTCGTGACAATGGAGAGTCGGATGACGCTTGCGGCGGAACTCAAAGGGCAATCTGCGTTCGTGACCGGCGGCGCGACGGGTATCGGCCGGGCGATCGCGCGTGCGCTCGCCGCGCATGGCGTGCGGGTCGCCATCGCCGATCTCGATTTCGATGGCGCGCGCAAGGCGGCGGCGGAAATCGACGGCATCGCCGCGAGGATCGACGTGCGCGAACGGGCCTCGGTGGAAACGGCGTTCGGCGAAGCAATGGCTGCGCTCGGCAAGATCGACATCGCGATCGCCAACGCCGGCGTTTCATCCATGGCGCGCGCGGTCGATCTGACCGATGCCGAATGGGACTTCAACTTCGCCGTTAACACGCGCGGCATTTTCCTGACCAACCAGATCGCGGCGCGCTATTTCCTCGAGCGTGGCCAAGGCGTGATCGTCAATACCGCCTCGCTCGCAGCCAAGGTCGGAGCGCCGCTTCTGGCGCATTATTCGGCCAGCAAGTTCGCCGTCCTCGGCTGGACGCAGGCCCTTGCGCGGGAACTGGCGCCGGCCGGCATCCGGGTCAACGCCGTCTGCCCCGGCTTCGTGAAAACCTCGATGCAGTCGCGCGAGGTCGAGTGGGAGGCGAGCCTGCGCGGCATGACGCCGGCCGAGGTACTCGAAGACTATGTGCGCCAGACGCCGCTCGGCAGGATCGAGGAACCGGACGACATCGCCGGACTCGTCGTGTTCCTGTGCTCCGACGCGGCGCGCTTCATGACCGGGCAGGGGATCAATGTCACCGGCGGCGTCTACATGACGTAGGGATCGGCCGGCGTCATGCCAGGCCGAGCCTTTTTGCCGCCACGACGCGGTAGAGCGGATCGCCATAGATCTTCTCCTCCTCGGAGGCGGAAAAGGTCAGACTGAGGTCGTGCTCGTCATTGCTGGCGACGGCGGCGCGGAAGATTTCCGGCCAGCCCGGCGCCCGCGTGCGGCGCATTGCCTCGATTGCGTCGGGAGCAAGCAGTTCGGGAAAGCCGATCTTCGGCACCAGCGCCGTGATGCCTTGCCAGAAATAGCGCAACGCCTCGTCGACATTAGGCGTGATCGGCGCCATCATCCTAATCCAGTGGCAGCCGGTCAGCGCATGCAGCGCAGCGAAATCGAATGTACTCGCAAAGAGCACCAGTGACACTTCCGCCATCCGCTTCAGCGTGTCCGGCCGGATCTCCAGCATGTCTACGACCGGCCTGAAATCGTCGAGCGCGGCGACCGCGCGCATATTGTGCCAGAGCAGATCGCTTTCGGGCACGATATGATGGAAACTGTCGGGGCCGTACATATAGAGCAGCGTATCGAGCGGGTTGACGGTTGTCGGCCGGGCGCCGGTGGCGCGGCCGAGCTCCAGATAACACGTCGCCCAGTAGGCGAGCCCCACGGCGATTTCCTCTTCGTCGCGGCGGGCCGCCGCATAGGCGGTGCGCATAAAGGCGTGAAAGGCGCTTGCCGTAAAGCCCGGCATGAAGCGCGGCATGTAGTCCTGCGCCACTTGGGCAGCGCCGCGGCTTCGCACCCGTTCGGCGAAGAAGAGACGGTAATCGGCCTCGCGGCTGCGGTCGCCGAGCCCGTCGTTGAAATTCTCCGGTGTCACCGGGCGGACCGGCGCAGGGACGGGGACCAGGCCGTTGTCGCGCTCGTAGATCGCGCCATAGGCTTTCAGTCGCTCCGCATCCGCCCCCATCCGATCGAGGGCAAAAAGCACCATCGGCAGGTGGTTGGCGAGCATCACCGGGAATTCGACGCTGAAGCGGCCCGACAGGCGGATATATTCATTCATGGCATCTTCGCCGAACGACGCGCGCCTTTGCGCAGAAACCATATCCAGCCTCCTCTTGTCTGCCCGGTCGCCCGGCCATTCGATCGGAAAACAATATGCCAACCGTTTCGCGTCACAAGGACTAATCCAAACGGAAGTACACAAATTAACTCACAAACGAGCTTCTTTCCAAGCCAACGAGGCTGATATGGCCCTGTCTCCCCTCGCAATCCAGGCATAAATGTTGGAATCTGTCAAAAATCAAACAATTGCTTGCCAAATACGGGAATTCGGCGCTAGATTTTCACAAACGCTCAAGGGGAACAACAATGAAATCCAAAACGCTTCGGGGGTATCGCCTCGCGCTTCTCACCTGCTGCATGGCGGCCTTTCCGGCCGCCGTTTTCGCCGCCCCGGCACGCCATGACGGCGTGACGCTGACCATCGCCTGCGAGAACGACCAGTTCGCCCGCGTGCTCGCCGACATGGCTCCGGAATTCACCAAGGCGACAGGCGCCAAGGTCGATGTCGATATCATGAGCTATCCGGAACTGGCGACCAAGACGATCGCCGATTTCGTCGGCCACACCAAGGGTTACGACATCGTCACCATGGACATCGTCTGGTCAGGCCAGTTCGAGCAGGCGGGCTATACGGTCGACCTCACCGACTGGATCAAGCGTGACACCGCCGAACTCGACCTCGACGATATCTACCCGAGTTTGATGCACGCCCTTGGCGGTTATGATGGCAAGCAGGTCGCCTATCCTTTTGCCGGCTACGCCAATGTGCTCGCCTACCGCAAGGATCTCTACGAGAAGGCCGGACTGAAGCCAGCCGACACGATGGAGGAGCATATCGCCAACATCGCCAAGCTGACCGACAAGGCGAACAAAATCTACGGCTTCGTCGCCAACGGTCAGAAGGGTCCGGCCGCGGCGCAGGACTGGATGCAGTACAACATGCAGCTTGGCGGCTCGATCCTTGGCAACGACGGCAAGCCGACGCTCAATTCCGATGCCAATGTGGCAAGCCTCGCCACCTATAAGGAGCTTTTCGATAAGTATGCTCCTCCAGGAGCCGCCGATTACGACTGGGGCGGCCGCGAGGAGAGCTTCCGCCAGGGCCTTGTCGCGAACATGCAGACCTGGTCCGTCGGGGCCGCCGATTACGACAATCCGAAAATCTCGAAGGTGGTCGGCGAGGTCGGCATCAAGCTGCCGCCGACGGCGAAGGGCGTGCCGCCTCAATACGGGATCGGCGGCTGGGGCCTTGCCATAAACGCCGACATCAGCGACGCCGAGAAAGCCGCAGCCTGGGATTTCATCAAATGGATCGATTCGCGGCCCGCCCACAAGGAAATGAACATGCGCGGCGCCGGTTCCTATATCCGCAAGAGCGAGTTGACCGATCCCGATCTCCTGAAGAGATATCCTTTCCTGCCGGTCGTGGCGGAAGCCTTCGAAAAGGGCAACGGCGATTTCCGGCCACGCATCCCGCAATATCCGGAAATCCAGGATGCGCTCGGCACCGCCGTCAACGCCGCACTGGTCGGCAATGGCGATCCGAAATCGGTGCTCGACGCGGCGCAGGCGAAGGTCGTCAAGCTGTTCAAATGATGGGCCGGGACAGCGGCGGGCTTGCCTGCCGCAGCCGATCATGCCTCATTTCCCGACCGGCTTTGCGCCGGTCGCTTTGTCCGTGACTGCCGAGTGCGACCCCGAAAGAGGCAATGACCGATCTCGCCCTGCCGATCTCCCGTTCCCCGCGAAACGCCATGCCCTATCGGACCAGACGGCGGCTCTTCCTCCTGCTCATGGTCGCGCCGGCGATCGTCTATGTCGTACTGATCGCGCTCTGGCCGCTGGCGCAGGGCATTGTCTACAGCTTCTTCGACTACAGCCTGTTGAGGCCGGCGAGCACGAGCTATGTCGGCCTCGACAATTATCGCGCGCTGTTCAGCGACACCACGGTTCGGACCGCGCTCGTCAACACCTTCCTCTTCACCTTCGGCGCGGTGGCGCTCGAATTTCTCTTCGGCCTCGGCCTCGCGCTGCTCCTGTGGCGCGACGACCGGTTCAACCGGATCTGCCTCAGCCTGCTCCTGATCCCGGTCACGGTGACGCCGCTCGTGGTCGGGCTGATCTTCAAGGCCATGCTCAGCCCGGATTATGGCGCCATCGGCTATTTCGCCGCGGAATGGGGCCTTTCTGGCGAGCACGGTTTCCTCGGTGAAACCTCTTCGGCGCTGATGACGATCATCATGATCGATGTCTGGGAATGGACGCCGCTGATGGCGCTGATCCTGCTTGCCGGCCTGAAATCGCTGCCGACCGACATATTGGAGGCCGCCCAGGTCGACGGCGCGCGGCCTTTGCAGCGCTTCCGCATCGTCGTCCTGCCCCTCCTGCTGCCGTCAACATTCCTGGCGCTGGTGCTACGCATGATGGACGCCTTCCGGGTCTTCGACATCATTTTCGTCTCGACCGGCGGCGGGCCGGGCGACGCGACGGACACGCTGATGATCTATTCGGTGAAGCAGGGCCTGCAATTCTTCAATGTCGGCTTCGCCTCGGCGATCGCCAGCGTGATGACGATCCTGATCGGTATCATGGCCGTCATCTTCATCCTCGTCGTCAAGCCGGCGGAGGCACGCAATGGCTAGGGCGATCGTGCGCGGCGGCGGCGTTCCGTCCGGAAGTGCCGGAAAGCAGGGAATGCGGCGCGCCGAGGCCCGCTCCATTCTTTACCGCCGCGTGGCGGTCATCGTCATCCTGGCGGTGTTCCTGCTGCCGCTCCTTTGGCTGCTGAGTACCGCCTACAAGCCGACCCGCGATATTTTCGCGACACCGCCGACATTGCTGTTCTCGCCGACCTGGTCGAATTTCACCAGCGTCTTCCGTTATTTCGACCTGCCCGAGCTTCTCTGGAGCAGTATCGTCATCAGCCTCGGCTCGACCGTTCTCTCCCTTCTTCTCGGCGTGCCGGCCGGCTATGCGCTGGCGCGCGCCAAATTCCGCGGTGCCGTCGGGGTCGCCTATTTCTTTCTCGCGATACGCACCGTGCCGCCGGTAGCGACACTCATCCCCTTCTATATTCTGATGCGTGACATCGGCCTTCTTGGCACCTGGTGGGCGGTGATCCTCATCAACACATCGCTCAACTGCGCCTTCGTGGTGTGGATGATGTATGCCTATTTCCGCTCTTCTCCCATCTCCATCGAGGAGGCGGCGCTGACCGACGGCTGCAACGACTGGCGTACCTTTCTCACCGTCGCGCTGCCGGCCGTGGTGCCCGGCATCATCGCCAGCGCCATCTTCTGTGTCATGTTCAGCTGGAACGACTTCCTTTTCGCCATGTTCCTGACCCGCGCCGAGACGAAGCCGATTTCGGTCGCCCTGCTCTCGGCCTACGGCACCAAGGACATATCGTGGGGAACGCTCGGCGCGTTGGCGCACTTTTCGACGCTGCCGATCATATTGATGATGCTTTTTCTCAACCGTTATTTCGTCCAGGGCCTGACCAAGGGCGTCAACTGAGAGGGCCGATGGCGAAGATACGCTTCGAGGACGTCTCCAAGATCTATGCCGACGGCGTGCCTGCGGTCGACCGGCTCGATCTCGATGTCGAGGACGGCCAGTTCCTGGTGCTGGTCGGGCCGTCCGGCTGCGGCAAGACGACGGCGCTCAGGATGATCGCGGGGCTGGAGGACATCTCGTCGGGCCGGCTGATGATCGGCGGCGAAGTCGCCAATGATCTTGCGCCGCGCGCGCGCAACGTCGCCATGATCTTCCAGAGCTACGCGCTTTATCCGCATCTGACGGTGGCTGAGAACATGGGCTTTGCGCTGAGGGTGAGGGGGCAGCCGAGGGCCGAGATCGAGAGCCGTGTCAAGCGGGCCGCGGAACTTCTGGAATTGCAGCCCTATCTCGGGCGCAAGCCAGCGCAACTGTCCGGCGGGCAGCGCCAGCGCGTCGCGATGGGCCGCGCCATCGTGCGCCAGCCTGCCGCCTTCCTGATGGACGAGCCGCTGTCCAACCTCGACGCCAGATTACGCGGCCAGACGCGCGCCGAAATCACGCGGCTGCAGCGCGATTCGGGCGTCACCACCGTCTACGTCACTCATGACCAGGTCGAGGCGATGACGATGGGCGACCGGGTCGCGGTCATGAATCACGGCCGCCTGCAACAGGTCGGCGCGCCGCGCGAGCTCTACGACCGGCCTGTGAACCTTTTTGTCGCTACCTTCCTTGGTTCGCCGCCGATCAATGCCGTCGAAGGGCGCTTGCGGGCAGAGGGCAAGGCTGTCTCCCTCGATCTCGGCGGTTCCGTCATCTCGCTGCCAGCGGAAACGGTGCGGCAGCGGCCGGCACTGGCGCGATACCACGACCGGACCCTCGTCATCGGCTTTCGTCCGGAGGCGCTCGCGCTCGGAAGCGCCGAGGGCCGCTCACTCCGCGGCACCGTCGCTTATCGCGAGGATCTCGGTAGTCATCTCCTGTTCCATATCGATTCCGAGGCAGCGCCGGTAAGGGATCCTTCAGCCGTCGTTGCCCTCGGAGAGGGTGAGGAAAAGGCACTGTCGGGTGACGGAAAGGCGGGGCGGCTGAGGCTCAATGCCCCTGCGGGCGTGGCCCTGCGCCCCGGCGAGCAGGTCTTCGTTACGGTCGATCCCGCCCAGCTTCATTTCTTCGATCCGGCCACGGGCGATGCTCTTTATGCCGACAGCACGGCGAATTGAAAGGCCGGCACGGGAAATGGCGCTATCGCCCCGGCATTTTTCATGATTGGATGGCCACCCGCCGTTTCGGCGCGAGATGATCGCCCGAGCTTGTCACCCCAAGGCCATGTTTAGAAGATTGAACCGATCGCTTTCTTTGAAAGTGTTGTTTGCCCTGCTGCTCGGCTGCGCCCCGGCCTTTGCCGGGTCCACGGTAACGGTGAAGCCGTTGCGCAGTCCGCCGGGAAAAATCGTCTATCCGCGGCTCGTTGCCGGGGCGAGTGCGCAAGTGCGCCGTCAGGTCAACAAGGTGCTCGCCAGCCGTGAGAAAGCCGACCGCCAGCAGCGCCTCGATTGCCTCGCCGCGATCCGGCAGGCGGGCCAGTCGCCGGACCGCCACAGCTTCGAGGAGACGGTCGCGGCGAGCTATGTGTCCGAGCGTTATCTTTCGGTCGACGTGCGGCAAAGCTATTTCTGCGCCACCGCCTATCCGACCGAAGATGCTGCCGATCCCCTCACCATCGATCTTGCAAACGGCACCGAAATCGACTGGAAAAGGGTTTTCAAGCCGGATTTCCTGCCGCGTGACGGGGAGACCGCTCCATCGGCGCTGACCCGCCTCTACCAGATGCGCTACGCCGCCTCCGGCGAACAGCAGGAATGCAAGGACATCGTCTCCGGCCAGGACCCGTTGCAGGGAGGCGCAATTCTTTGGCTCGATGCCGCCAAGGGCGGGCTTGTCGTGCAGCCGGATTTCCCGCACGTGATCGCCGCCTGCGCCAAGCCGATCGCGCTTGGCTCGAAGGACCTTTCTCCCTATGCCGACCCGGCTTTCCTGCGTGACCTTGCCGCGGTGCAGGCCAAGTCTGCGTGCGGTGCCGGCAAAGGGGCCGGCGGAGAGGACGGCGGGGAGGATTGCCCGATCACCCTCCGCTTCGCGCCGGGCAAAGACACCACCATCGTAGAGGGGAACTTCCGCAAGGGCGGCGATTGCTGCGCCTATGCCCTTGGCGCGCGGTCCGGGCAGGTCCTGACCTGGCGGCTGGAGGGGCCGGCGGCGCGCGTGACGATCCGTTATCCCGACGGTCATGTCGATAGCCCGATGCCGGGTCGGATTCCGCTTCCCGCGACGGGCAGGTACGTTCTGCGCGCCAGCCCCGACCTGATGGCCGGCGGCGCCTTCGGCAAATTCACCTTGACGATCGGCATCCGGTGAACGCACCCAAATTCGTCGCCTTCCGCTGTCCGATGGCATGGCGGGCGGTTTACTTTTGACGCGCCCCGCAATATCGCCATTCTTGTGCCTGATCCGTACGGGAACTGGCTTCCGCATTTTCAGGAGATCGGCGATGAACAAGCCGGCTGAACCCAACTCCTTCCGCACCGGCCCTGACGATCAGGGTATGTTCGGCATTTTCGGTGGCCGTTTCGTCGCTGAAACGCTGATGCCGCTGATCCTCGATCTGGAAAGGGAATGGCACGCCGCCAAAAGCGATCCGACCTTCAAGGCGGAACTCGGCGCGCTTTCGACCTATTATGCCGGCCGGCCCTCGAAGCTTTATTTCGCCGAGGGGATGACCCGCCATCTCGGCGGCGCGAAGATTTATTTCAAGCGTGAGGACCTGAACCACACCGGCTCGCACAAGATCAACAATTGCCTCGGCCAGATCCTGCTCGCCAGGCGCATGGGCAAGAAGCGCATCATCGCGGAAACCGGGGCCGGCCAGCATGGCGTCGCCTCGGCCACCGTTTCGGCTCGCTTCGGCTACCCTTGCGTTGTCTATATGGGCGCAACCGATGTCGACCGGCAGAAGCCCAACGTCTTCCGCATGAAGCTCCTCGGTGCCGAGGTGCGACCCGTCTCCGCCGGGCATG
>SCRB01000416.1 GCA_004299545.1 Rhizobiaceae bacterium | reverse complement strand
CGGAGCGGCGCCACCTTGCCGATCTCGGCCTCGCGGTTTCGAAGATCAACCACGACATGCGCAACGTCCTTGCTTCGGCGCAGCTGATTTCCGATCGGTTGAGGCGTGTCCAGGAGCCGTCCGTGCAGGCGGTCGTGCCCAAGCTGGTGCGTTCGCTCGATCGCGCTGTCGCCTATACGGAAGGGGTTCTCGCCTATGGACGCACGCAGGAAGCGCCGCCGTCGAGACGACGGTTGCGCCTGCGGCAGCTTGTCGACGAAGTCCACGATATGCTGGGGATAGATCCGGAGAGCGGCATTGAATTCGACAATCAGGTCGATCCTGGCTTCGAGGTCGATGCCGATTCCGAGCAATTGTACCGCGTCCTTGCCAATCTGTGCCGGAACGCCATCCAGGCAATGGCCGGCGATCGTGACAACACCGTCGTGAAGCGCCTCGGCATCGCGGCGGATCGGACCGGCAGTATCACCCGCATCCTTGTCTCCGATACCGGCCCGGGCCTGCCGCAGAAGGCACGCGAGAACCTTTTCGCCGCCTTTCGCGGCGCTGCCCGAAGCGGCGGGACCGGTCTCGGCCTGGCGATAGCGCAGGAACTGGTCCGCGCGCATGGTGGCGCGGTCGAACTTTTGGAAAGCAGGGGTGGGCGAACCGTCTTTTCCGTGACCGTACCGGACCAGCCGGTGACGCTTGAACAGGCACGCGACTCGCTGCGCAGGCAGGCCTGAGCATGCTGGCCATCAGCAAAGTTTTCTGGAGAGGGCGCTTGCTTTTGACTATTTCAACCGTTAGGAAACCCGCCACGGCCCGCCCCACGGCGGAGGGCTGTTTGCGCCCGTAGCTCAGCTGGATAGAGCACCAGACTACGAATCTGGGGGTCAGGAGTTCGAATCTCTTCGGGCGCGCCATTAAAATCAACGAGTTGGCCATTTTTCACCGTTTCAGAACCGCAAATTGAAACGGCTTTCGCCAAGACGTGCGCCATAACCGACGCACCTACTCCCTGTCGCGCTATCTTTCGCTGGACCGATCGAATGCGCGGACTCCTGCGGCGAGGCCACGCGCGGCGTTCAGGGCTTTGCGGAGTTATGGCAGCTCAGCCGGTGTCGGCGCAGGATGTATAGGCTATTTTGATCCTTCATGAACGGAGCTGAAGCCGGGTCGCTCGACAGCTTGAAGGCGCGCCAGCGATGCGGCGCAAGGCCATGGGCTTTCCAGATCTTCTGCACCGTCGCGACGGCAAGCCCGACGGCCTTGGCCATCGCCCGGGCGGTCCAGTGCGTCGCCCCATGGGTCGGTGGCTCGTGGGGCAGCGGCTCATGGGTCAGACGCACAATTTCCGCCACCCGCACACCCGCCACCGGCGCCTTGCCCGGCGGCCGCGTCTTGTCCTCCAGCAGGCCATCGACGCCGGCCACGGCGAAGCGCTCCTGCCAGCGCCAGACAGTCGTCTTCGACTTGCCCGTCGCGGCCATCACGCCGTTCGTGCCAATGCCTTCGGTCGTGAGAAGGACGATCCGCGCTCGCCATGCCTGCTTCTGCGCGATGTTGCCATCGGCAACGATGGCTTCAAGCCGCCGACGATCAGAGGGGGACACGGAGATGGAGAGCCCTTTGCGCGTGCAATAGATTCGCATGCGTCGACGCCGAAAGGAATCCCATCCCGGACGCTTTCGTCTCGGGCAATCCACTGGCTCTCATCTTCGCCTGAGAGGATGCGGCATATTATCTATAATTGAAATCCATGTAATTTCTGAAATCCAGTATTGTGCCGTGCCGGCTTGGTTTTCAAAATTGAGCCATTGATGACGCTACTTGAGACAGGGAAAGTTCTTCACGCGTTCTATGAAAAGCAACGCGACCGATTAGCTCGTTCAGAGTCCTCGATGACTGCCGAATTCACGCGTGGCTTCGAGCAACA
>SCRB01000415.1 GCA_004299545.1 Rhizobiaceae bacterium | reverse complement strand
GGTGCAGGAGCGCAACCATAACGGCTCATCCAGTCTGTCCCCTGCGATCCTTCCCGGAAAGATCGTCAAGGTGTATCCCGAGATCACGGACGGCCGCGTTATCGCGGATGTCGATGTCGATAATATCGGCAATTATTTTGTCAACGAGCGAACCCTCGTCTCGATTCCGATCGCCAGACGCTCGGTGCTTGCTGTTCCACCCGAAGCCGTCCGGACGTCGCATGGCATCGATTATGTGCGCATCTCGACGGCGGATGGGAACCTCGATGTCGCCGTCATCCTGGGCGAGCATCTCGACATCGACGGAGAGAAGCGGGTCGAGGTCCTGACGGGGCTGCGTGACGGCGATCGGGTCGTGCTGCCATGAAGTCACCCGGTCTCGGTATTGCCGGCAATCTCACGCGTATTTTCATCGCCTCGCCGCTCACGCCGCTCTTTCTCCTGGCAGCGCTCGCACTCGGCCTCGTCGCACTCATCACGCTGCCGCGCGAGGAAGAGCCGCAAATCTCGGTGCCGATGGTCGATATCCATGTTACGGCCAATGGCCTCAAAGCGGAGAACGTCGAAAAGCTTGTTACTGAGCCGCTCGAAACTATCGTCAAGAGCATAGACGGCGTCGAGCACGTCTACTCGCAGACCGAGGATGATGGCACGGTCGTCACCGCGCGCTTCAAGGTCGGCACGAACGCCGACACGGCGGTGCTCAGGGTGCAGGAAAAAATCAACGCCAATATGGATCGCATCCCCGTTGGCATCCCCACGCCATTTATCGTCGGGCGCGGCATCGATGACGTCGCTATTGTCGTCATCACGCTGCGGCCGACCCCGGGCGCCGCCTCCCGCTGGTCGGCGAACGGCCTGACCAGGCTCGCGCGAGAACTCCAGTTCGAGCTGGCCAAGCTGCCGAATATCGGCCTGACCTACATCGTCGGGGAACAACCGCAACAGATCGAGATCGAGCCCGATCCTGAAAAGCTTTCTCTCTACGGGACAACGTTGCAGCAACTCGCCGCCAAGATCGAGGGTGCCAACCGGGAGTTCCGCGTCGGCACCGTGCGGGAAGACGACCAGCAGCGTACCATCGTCGCCGGGCAAACGCTGCAGGAACTGTCTCAGATCGGCAATCTGTTGCTGACGGCACGCGACGGCCGTCCCGTCTATGTGCGCGACGTGGCGAAGGTGGTACTGGCGACAAGCCCGGCCGAGAACCGGGTGACGGATATCCGCAAGACCGCAACCGGGCTGGAACGGACTCCGGCGGTTTCGCTGGCGATCGCCAAGCGCCCCGGAACCAATGCGGTGGTCATCGCAAACGACATCATCAAGCGTCTCCAGCAAGTGCGCGGCCAGATCTTCCCGAAAGACGTGGAGATGACCATCACGCGCAACTACGGCCAAACCGCCAATGAGAAGGCCAACGAGCTTCTCTTCCATCTCGGCCTGGCGACGGTATCGATCGTCATCCTTGTCGCGATCGCCATTGGCTGGCGGGAAGCGCTGGTCGTCGCCGTCGTCATCCCCACGACCATTCTGCTGACGCTGTTCGCCGCCCGCATCATGGGCTACACGCTCAATCGCGTCAGCCTCTTCGCCCTGATCTTTTCGATCGGCATTCTCGTCGACGACGCCATCGTCGTCATCGAGAACATCGCACGCCATTGGGCTATGGCGGACAGCCGCTCGCGCGCATCAGCAGCCATAGATGCCGTCGCCGAGGTTGGCAATCCGACCATTGTCGCGACGCTGACGGTCGTTGCCGCCCTGCTGCCGATGCTTTTCGTCTCCGGCATGATGGGCCCCTATATGAGCCCGATTCCGGCGAACGCCTCCGCCGCGATGCTCTTCTCCTTCTTCGTCGCCGTGATGCTGACGCCATGGCTGATGGTGAAGGTCGGCGGACATGCCGGATGCGGCCATGCCCATACGCCCCGCCGGGCTGGCCGCCTTGGGCGGATCTACGTCGCCGTCGCACGGCCGATCCTGAAAAGCAGGCTGCGCGCCTGGACGTTTCTTCTCATTGTCGGCGTTGCAACCATTGCTTCCCTTGCACTGTTCTATACCGAACAGGTAACGGTGAAGCTGCTTCCTTTCGACAACAAGTCGAACCTCCAGGTGATCCTCGATCTGCCGAAGGGGTCGTCGGTGGAGGATACGAACAGGTCGCTGCAGGAGATTGTCGACCGTCTGGCGGACGTTCCCGAGTGCGTTTCGTTCCAGACTTATGCCGGGACCGCAGCGCCGTTCGACTTCAACGGCCTGGTGCGGCACTACTATCTGAGGACCAATCCCGAACAGGGCGACGTTGCCGTCAATCTTCTGGGAAAGGACGATCGCGCGCGGACGAGCCACGCCATAGCGCTCGATGTCCGCAAGCGCCTCAGGAAACTCGTTCTGCCGAAGGGTTCCGTCGTCAAGGTGGTGGAACAACCCCCCGGCCCGCCGGTTCTCGCCACGCTGCTCGCGGAAATTTACGGACCGGATCCTCAGACACGTCGGGCCATCGCGGAAAAAGCGCGGGAAATCTTCAAGAGCATTCCTTTTATCGTCGATGTAGACGACAGCTACCATAACCGGCCGGAGCGGGTGCGCGTCTCGATCGACCAGGACAATCTGGAATATTATCGCGTCGAGCAGTCGGACGTCTATGACACGCTGAGCGCGCTCTATGGCGGCAAGACCGTCGGCTATTCGCATCGCGGCGGCGGGCGCCAGCCGATCCCCATCCTCATGATTTTGTCGAAGGGGCAGTCGGTGATGGACGGGCGTGCGCTGTCCACGCCCGTTCCCGCTAATGCGCTGCCGGGAGGCCGTGGCGTGGTCGAACTGGGCGACGTGGTTTCCGTATCGCGTGAGCCCGCGTCCTATCCGATCTTCCGGCACAATGGCCGTTCCGCGGAAATGGTGACCGGCGATCTGGCAGGCGCCTATGAATCGCCGATCTACGGCATGCTGGCCGTCGACAAGGCCATCGCCAAGGCCGATTGGGGCAGGCTCCCCAAGCCGGTGATTTCCTTCCACGGGCAGCCCGACGACGAAACGCATCCGACCCTGTTATGGGACGGGGAATGGGAAGTGACCTGGGTGACGTTCCGCGACATGGGCGCCGCCTTTATGGTCGCGCTTCTCGGCATCTATATTCTCGTCGTGGCGCAGTTTGGCTCCTTCAAGCTGCCGCTTGTCATCCTCACCCCGATACCGCTCACCCTGATCGGCATCATGCTCGGGCACTGGTTGTTCCATGCACCCTTCACCGCCACTTCCATGATCGGATTCATCGCGCTCGCCGGCATCATCGTGCGCAATTCGATCCTGCTGGTCGATTTCATTCGTCATGCCCGTGAAGCCGATGTGCCTCTGCTGGACGTTCTCCTGGAAGCTGGCGCGATCCGCTTCAAGCCGATCTTGCTCACTGCGCTCGCGGCCATGATCGGCGCGGCGGTCATTCTCGCCGACCCGATCTTCCAGGGCCTGGCGATCTCTCTCCTCTTCGGGCTGGCCTCCTCCACGGCGCTGACGGTGCTCGTCATTCCGGCGATCTACATCGCGTTGAGAGGGGGTCGGCGAGATCGGGATGAAACGGCCGAAGTGATCGGGCCCTCATCGACCAAGGAACTTCACTCTCCGCTTCAAAATGTGTGAAACCTGTAATGGAGACAGCCATGAGCTACTATTTCTCGAAAACTCTGCACTGCGGTTTCGACGAGGCGGTGCACCGCACGGCGGAAGGGCTCAAGAAGGCCGGCTTCGGCATCATCACCGAGATTGACGTCAAGGAGACGCTCAAGAAGAAGCTTGGCGCCGATTTCCGCAACTATCGTATCCTCGGAGCGCGCAATCCCAGGATGGCGCACGAGGCGCTCGATATGGAAGACAAGATCGGGACGATGCTGCCCTGCAATATAATCGTTCAGGATGTCGGCGGCGACGAAACGGAAGTGGCTGCCATTGACCCGGTCAAGTCGATGGCTGCGGTTTCCAACCCCTCCCTAAAGCTTTTGGCCGGCAGGGTAGGAGACATGCTGAAATCCGTCATCGAAACGTTGTGATTTCCTCGGAAAGTCAGACAGGGGTGCGTTGCCGCGGACGACGGTGCTCATGCGCGAAGATCCTGCGCTTGGTGAGTTCTGATACGACCACATAGGCGAGGGAGATCCCACCGAGGGCTGCGAGCAGCCAGCCCTTCAGCGGCACGAAGCCGAACCAGTTCGAAAACGGGAGATACGGCATCGCCACCGCAAGCAACGCGATCAGAAATGCGAGCCCCGCAAGAGGGAAGCTCGGGCGGCTTTGCCAGAAAGCCTTTTGCGTGCGGATCACAAGAAGGATTGAAAGCTGGGTGAGGAGCGATTCCACGAACCAGCCGGTGCGGAACGTGTCGGCGTCCGCGTTGGCCGCCAGTAGCAGGAAGGCGAACGTGATAAAGTCGAACAACGAACTGATGAGCCCGAAACTTATCATGAAGCGCCGGACGAATCCGATATCCCATCGCCTCGGGTTCAACGTCTGGCCGGCATCGACATTGTCGGTCGCGATCGCCAGCGAGGGAATGTCGGCGAGAAAGTTGTTGAGCAGGATCTGCTTGGCGAGCAGCGGCAGGAAAGGCAGGAAAAGAGAAGCGAAAGCCATACTCACCATATTGCCGAAATTGGCGCTCGTGGTGATCGAGATGTATTTCATCGTGTTGGCGAATGTCTTGCGGCCGTCCTCGATGCCGCGTAGGAGTACGCTGAGGTCGCGCCGAAGCAGGATCATGTCGGCCGCCTCGCGCGCGACATCGACGGCGCTGTCCACCGATATGCCGATATCGGCTTCGTGGAGCGCCGGCGCGTCGTTGATCCCATCCCCCAGATAGCCGACGACATGACCGCGCCGTCTCAGGGCTTCGATGATACGCTCCTTCTGGTTGGGATCGATTTCGACGAACAGATCCGTTTTCAGCACGCGCCCGAACAACGCCTCCCTGGTCAGACGGGAAAGCTGTTTCCCCGTCATGATGTTGCGGTGACGAAGGCCGATGGCTTCGGCCAGATGGGCGGCGACATAACGATTGTCCCCAGTGATCACCTTGACGGCGATACCATGCTCGCCAAGCGCCTTCAGCGTTTCGGTCACGCCTGGTTTCGGTGGATCGAGAAAGAGAAGAAAGCCAGCAAGGGAAAGGTCCTCCTCTTCTTCCTTTGTATGGCGTTGGCCCTCGCCGAAATTCCGGATCGCCAGGGCGAGAACCCTGTAGCCATCGCCGCTCCACGCCTTGTATTTCCTTTCTATATCCCTTCGTGCTTCATCATCGAGCGGCGCGGTTTTCGAAGCCCTCACCAAAGACGAGCAGGCGTCGAGAACGTTCTGGACGGCGCCCTTGCAGATCATCAGGCTTTCAACCTCGTTTTCCCGCCTCACGACAACCGACAGGCGCTTGCGGACGAAGTCATAGGGAATTTCGTCCACCTTGGCATAGGCCGAGAGATCGGTGTCTTTAGTCGCCGTCGCGGCAATCGCCTCGTCCAGCGGGTTCTTCATGCCTGTTTGCAGCGTCGCGTTGAGCAATGCCCATAAGCGGACGTCTTGCGACGGCTTCCCCTCCGCGTCGAGGCAGGCGTCAAGATGGATCGCGCCCTCGGTCAGGGTTCCTGTCTTGTCCGTGCAGAGCAGGTCCATGCTGCCAAGATTCTCAATCGCGTCGAGGCGGCGGACGATCACGCCGTTCCGCGCCATTTCACGCGCGCCGCGCGCCAATGTCACGCTGATGATCGCCGGCAGGAGTTCCGGCGTCAGGCCGACGGCGAGCGCAAGCGAGAAAAGCAGTGAATCGATCGGCGGGCGGTGCATGAAAACGTTGACGAAGAAGACGGCGAGCACCACGACCAGCATGATTTCGGCCATCAGATAGCCGAACCGCCGGATGCCGCGCGCGAATTCGGTTTCGGGCACCTGGCGGCGAATGACCGATGCGATCACGGCGAATTCGGTACGTTCTCCTGTCCTGGCGACAAGCACGGCGG
>SCRB01000414.1 GCA_004299545.1 Rhizobiaceae bacterium | reverse complement strand
TCTATCCCAAGCCGATCGAAACCGTCGTTTCACCGAAACCCTTCGGGCGAAAGGCGTTCTCCGATCCCGAAAAGGCCGTAGCGGCGCTGAAAAGTCTTTACGAGCGCAACACCGCGTTCCTGCGCGACTCCTTCATGCGGCTGGCCGACGATCCCGAGCGAAACCGCCGCTACAGGGCCTTCTATCCGGAAGTGACCGTCGAAACCTCATCCTACGTTCAGGTCGATTCACGCCTTGCCTACGGCCATATGCCGTCGCCCGGCCTCTACGCCACCACGGTGACGCGTCCCGATCTGTTCGAATGCTATCTTGTCGAGCAGTTGCGGCTGCTCATGCGCAACCACGGCATAGACGTCATCGTCGGCGAATCCGAGACGCCGATCCCGCTTCACTTCGCCTTCAAGGAAGGCAGCTATGTCGAAGCGGCGATCGCCGAGCGGGTCAGCCGTCCCCTCAGGGATATGTTCGACGTGCCGGACCTCAACGGCACCGACGATCGTATCGCCAACGGCACATTCGAGACCGCCCCCGGAGAGCCGATGCCGCTCGCGCCCTTCACCGCGCAGCGGATCGACTATTCGCTGCACCGGCTTTCGCATTATACCGCGACCGCGCCCCAGCACTTCCAGAATTTCGTCCTCTTCACGAACTACCAGTTCTACGTCGATGAATTCTGCGCCTTCGCACGCGGCATGATGGAGCGGGCGGAGGGCGGCTATACGAGCTTCGTGGAGCCGGGCAACAGCGTCACGCTCGCCGGCGACAGCAGGCCGCGCACCGAGACCGCGATCAGCCGCTTGCCGCAAATGCCCGCCTATCACCTCACCAAGCCGGGCCATGGCGGCATCACCATGGTCAATATCGGCATCGGGCCATCGAACGCCAAGACAATTACCGACCATATCGCCGTGCTGCGGCCGCATGTGTGGCTGATGCTCGGCCATTGCGCCGGCCTCAGGAACACGCAGGCGCTGGGCGATTACGTGCTGGCGCACGCTTATGTGCGTGAAGACCATGTGCTGGACGAAGATCTGCCGATCTGGGTGCCAATCCCGGCGCTGGCGGAGGTCCAGGTCGCTCTCGAGGAAGCGGTGGCGGAGATCACCGGCTTTTCCGGCTACGACCTGAAGCGGGTGATGCGGACAGGTACGGTGGCGACCATCGACAACCGCAACTGGGAACTGCGCGACCAGCGCGGACCGGTCCAGCGCCTGTCGCAATCCCGCGCCATCGCGCTCGACATGGAATCGGCGACGATCGCCGCCAACGGCTTCCGCTTCCGCGTGCCTTACGGAACGCTTCTGTGCGTCTCCGACAAGCCACTTCACGGCGAATTGAAGCTTCCGGGCATGGCGACCGACTTCTATAAGCGACAGGTTGCCCAGCACCTGTCAATCGGTATCCGCGCGGTGGAGAAACTGGCGTCGATGCCGCTTGAAAGGTTGCATTCGCGCAAGCTCAGAAGCTTTTCGGAAACCGCTTTCCAGTAAAGACCTGTCCTGGCGGAAAAACACTCCGCTTCCGCGTCCCTCCTTCAGACGGGCGGCTTGATCTGCAAGGCAATGAAAATCATCTCCATGAAGGCCGTCCACACACGAGAATTGTTGCGGAGGCTTTCGATCGCGGCATGCATTCTCGCCGCCCTGCCGCTCC
>SCRB01000413.1 GCA_004299545.1 Rhizobiaceae bacterium | reverse complement strand
TTTCAGCAGTACCGATCCGAAAGACGTTCGGGTCCGACGGCATGCCGATGGTGTAAATCGCCGCGTAGCCTGCACTGCGCCGGCGGCGCAACAGATCTCGCGGCATGGAGATATCAATGTGTTGTGCAACTGACATCACTCGGCCCGTCAACTCTGCGCTGCTTGGTAAAGGGCGATCTCCAGGCTCAGTAGTTCCGAAATCAATCCGTTCTGCACTTCTCGGAAGAATGTAATGATCTGTCGTACTGCCTCTGCGGCCTCTCCTTCGACGACCGTAACAGTGATCTGGCGCTGCAAGAGCCAAAGGCGAGGTCTGATGTCCGCCATGATCCATTTTAGGGCGGCTTCGTCCAACCCGCGCTCCGCAATTACCTCGCGAAGCGCTCCCTCCAATTCACGCCATATGCGCTCTGAAGTGCCAGGAAAGCTTATGATCTCGCTCACGGTCTTTCTTTCGCCATCAATAAACGGGCCGAATCCGCGGGTTCATCTTCCACTGTTGCGCGACCTCGATTGCGATGTGGCGGCCGAGCTTCTTGACATCGCTTTTTGCAATGGAACCGTTCACGGCAACCTGTACCGTGAGCGAGCCGATACCGCCGCCGGATGTGCCTTCAATGCCGGTGCTCGCCGCGTCGGCGAGATTGCGAATCTTCCCGGATTCAAAGGCTGGAACAACCATCTCGCCCTGGTGAGCCATGATCGGCATGTCCGATTGCAGGCCCCATGTGCCGACATTCAGCTTCGGGAGCGCCGCGGCTGCGCCTTGCGCCATGACGCTCGCCTGGCCCGCAGCCGCCGGGCCGACAGCTGCCGGACCAAGGATCGGCGAGAGGAACGCGAAGATGCCTGCGAAGACCTCTGCTGCATCCTGGGCTATCTTGCCGAGAAACGACGTGGTGGCGACGGCGTTACCGGCCGCAGCCGTTGCCGTGTCAGACGCCATCTTTTCCGCGTTGGCCGTAGTGTGGGCCGTCGTCGTTGCGACCTCACCCAGGATCCAGTTCTCCACCCACGTCTCGATCCGCTTGATGATGTCTTCCGTCAGCGACGCGAAGATGTTCCCCATGGCCTGACGCCATGAAGTGGTGCCCTTCAGCAATCCATCCAGTTGACCATTGAAGGCGGAAGTGAGCGAATTGAGCGCGCTCTGCCACGTTTTCTCGGTTTCGAGAGCGGCCTGCTGATCGAGCTTGGTAAGCTGGTCATTCCGGCGACGTTGCAACTCGACGATCTTGTTGTCGACCGCCTGCTTCTGCGTCACCGAGAGATTGCCGATCTGCAATTCCTTCTGCAAAAGCTGGAGTTCGGCCTCGTATTCCTGGTTGACGGCGTCCCGCTCCTGGGCGATCTCCTGCTGCTTCGTGATCTGGTGCGTCTGGACCTCGAAGGCGTAAAGCTGTTCCTTCTGCTTCAGGCCATCCTGTGTCGCGCGGATTTCCTCCTGAATGCCCTCCATCGCAGCGCGGGCAGCTTGTTTGGCGCCTTGATCATTGAGAGAACCCATATGGGTCTGATGCTGAGCTTCCGTCGCTTCTACTGCTTTGGTTCCCGCGCCCCAAATCGTTTGGCTTTCGTTCCAAAAATCGCGAAATACATCTTCCTGCGCTGACTTCCACTCAGATGCTCGAGCGCTCATGCGCGAAAGCATGGCCTGATAATCCTTCTCGGCATCATCGCTCCATACGACTTTGCCGATTCCTGCCATCGCGGCCTTGACCTTGGCGCCGGCCGTCGCCGCGTCCTGCACAAGAGCATCGAAAGCGGCTTTCGTGTTTTCCCCGATCGTGAGGTTACCCGTCGTGGATGAGATATCGGCACCGAGCTTTGCAAGTTCGGAGGCGATCGCGGAGATCGCAGCGTGGCCAGCAGCATAAAGGCGCGAGAATACGTGGCCGAACGAGGCGTCGATATCCTGACCAGTAGCCTCGGCGACATGCAGCATATCGACGAAGAACTGACCTATTTCAGTGAGGACGGTGCTGGCAATCCTGAGCACATTATCGAATGGGCCGGTCAGCGCCTCGGTTATGCTTTTGCCCACATCGAAGGCAATTTTGGGGATACTTGTCAGATAGATCTCGACTTCATCGAGTTCGGC
>SCRB01000047.1 GCA_004299545.1 Rhizobiaceae bacterium | reverse complement strand
CCGCGCATTAGCGATTCCTTCCTGCTCTTCATGTTCGCGGCCGTCGCTATCGGCGGCACGTCCCTGTTCGGCGGTCGCGGCGGCGTCCTCGGCACGCTGGCCGGCGCCGGCATACTGACCGTCCTGCAAAAGATGCTGTTCGCGCTCGGCGTAGCCGATTTCTACACCAATATTTTCAATGGAATCATCATGATCCTGGCGATTCTCTTCGGCCAGGCTTCCGCGTATCTGGCACGCCGTCCGGAGAGGAGAGGGACCTGATGACCGACAAGGATCTCGCCAATCCGTCGCAGGCGACCGAGTTCGGCCTGCGCTCTTCGCGCCGCCAGTGGATCGGCTCCGAAATCGTACCGGCGCTTACCGTCTTCGCGGCAACGGCGCTGCTGGTCGTCGGCATGAAAATCGCCAATCCCAGTTTCGGATCCTTCGAGCAGATCACCGCTATTCTCGTCACAGCGATCTTCCTGGTGGTTGCGTCGTTCGGACAGGGCCTAGTGATTCTGCTGGGCGGCATCGACCTTTCGCTCGGCGTGATCATCGGCATCGGCGGCATGATGATCGCGGAATGGACCCATGGCAGCAATGACGCACTGCTTTACGCCATTCCGCTGACCTTGCTGTGCTGCCTCGGCATCGGGCTCATCAATGGCCTCGGCGTGGCGATCGCCGGAATCCCTCCCTTCATCGTGACGCTTGCCTCCGGTATAACCTTCTATGGTGTCGGCCTCGGCTTCACCGCGGGCAATTCGCAGCAGCCTGTCGCTCCGGCAGTCCAGCATTTCATGAGTTCTCGCTGGCTGGGCATCCCTTATCCCGTCTACTTCATCGTCGCCTTCGTCGTCATCGCCTGGCTGTTCCAGAACAGAAGCGCGGAGGGTCGCAAGCTTTACGCCATCGGCAGCAGCCCCGGAGCCGCGCGGATACTGGGCCTGCCAATGGCCCCGCTCACCATCGCCGTCTATGCCATCAGCGGGCTTTGCGCCGGCATCACCGGCATCCTGCTGGCCGGTTATTCGTCGAGCGCGACACTCGACATGGGAAACGCATTGCTGATGCCTTCCATCGCCGCGGTCGTCATCGGCGGCGCACGGGTCACCGGTGGCTCGGGTATCTACCTCGGGACGCTGGCCGGCGCGTTGTTTCTCAGCACGTTGTCGACGGTCATCACGACGCTCAGCCTGTCGCAAGGGTTCCGCGACCTCGTGCAGGGCGGAGTCATCATCATCGCTTTGCTGCTCCAGCGCGGGCGGCTCAACCTGCGAAGCCGCTGATCGGCTGCCGCTAGAATGGAGGAGAATCATGAACAACGCTTGGCATAGATTGCCTTATGGCCGGGCAGCCCTGGCTGCGGCAGTGCTCGCGCTTGGAGTTTCCGGCGCGGATGCCCAGGATACCTACAAAGTCTTCCTGAATATGAGCTACAGCGGCAATACCTGGCAGGCGAGCGCCGCCAACGGTATCAAGGCGCTTGCCGCTACACCGCCTTACGACAAGCAGGTCCAGTTCAAGACAATCATCTCCGGCACCGACGTGCAGAAGCAGATCTCCGACCTGCAAAGCATGATCGCGGCTGGCGCGAACGCCATTCTTCTTTATCCGCTCTCGCCGACCGCGCTCAACCGCACCATCAAGCAGGCCTGTGACCAGGGCGTCCTGGTATTCACCTATGACAGCACGGTAACGGCGCCATGCGCCTATAACGTCAGCAACATCACCGCCCGCTATGGCGCCAACACGGCGCAGTGGATGGTCAATCAGATGGGTGGCAAGGGCGAGTTGATCTTCAACCACGGCGTGGCCGGCACGACCGTGACCAAGACCTATGACGAGCAGGCCTATGGCGTGTTCAAGAAATATCCCGGCATCAAGATCGTCGGTGACTTCTACGGTAACTGGAATGATGCGACCTCGCAGGAGGAAGTGACCAAGATTCTGGCGGCACATCCCAATGCAGACGCGATATGGACGGTCGACGGGACATATGGTTCGCTGCAGGCGGTCATCAACAGTCGTCCGAACAGGCTTGTCGTGATCGCCGGCCAATCCAACAACGGATACCGGCTGGACATGGCCGATCCGGCGATGCAGGCCAAAGGTTTAAAGGGGGTCTCGTCGAGCGCCGGCCCGGCCGTCGGCGGCTATGCCTTCAAGCTGATGATGGAAGTCCTGACCGGCAAGAAGAAGCTGACGGCACACAACATCGAATATCCGCTGCCGTGGGTGGAGCCGCAGGACGTGAAAATCTGCAAGGGCGACAGCTTTGTCGACGGCTGCAACACCTTCCCGAAGGGCAAGGTGCCTCCGCTG
>SCRB01000412.1 GCA_004299545.1 Rhizobiaceae bacterium | reverse complement strand
CCCCCGCCTGCGACAATCTGTCAAGATTCCGGCGGCATCGTATCCATTGCGGATAATCTGGCGCGTATCGCGACGGCGCGGGAGCGGACTTTCCCGTTCCGGTTCCCGCCTCGACCAGTTCAACCTTGATTGACGCCCCGCCGGTCGGGTCCTACACTTCCGTCCTTCCCGTTTTCACGCATTCGGTTTGGGCACAGGAGATGGCGGAATGCGGGTCAAGGCTTCGATCCTCGCATTGGCCATGGCTGTCGTTCCGGGCAGTGCGCTTTGCAGTCCGGTGCAATCGTCGCAGGAGATCGTGAAATTCTTCGCCGGCCAGGTCAATCTCGGCGCGGCTCGCGGCATCTGCATCGGCACAGCGGAGGAATGCCGCGCCAAAACGGACGCCACGCCACCCAAGGGCCTGGACATGCTGGTCAATTTTGATCTCGATTCCGCGGCGCTGACGGCGGACGCCCGGGCGAAGCTCGATGAATTCGCCAAGGCATTGAAGGATCAAAAACTGCGCGACCTCCATTTCCGCGTCGAGGGATACACCGACGCGTCCGGATCGGAACTCTACAATGAAAAGCTGTCCGAGAGGCGTGCGGAATCAGTGACGCAATTCCTCATTGCCAAGGGCATCGATGGCTCGCGGCTCAGTGCGGTTGGCTTCGGCGAAAGCCATCCGCGAAGCGCCAATCCCTACGATCCGGTCAACCGGCGGGTCGAGATGCGGCTGAATGCGAGCCATTGACCGCCGGCGAAATTCTACTGCATGCTTGAAGCCGCCGGCTTGTCGATCGATGCCATCAATGCGGTCAGGGCGTTCCGGTAGTTCTCGAAACCCGGCGGCGGCGGTTCTGCGACCGTAGTGACTTGGGAAGCGCCCGCCGATACGGTTTCGGCGCCACGCGGCCCCATCTTCCTTTCCGCCCAGCCTATGACGTAGCCGGCGTCCTTGCCCGACAGGAACGGATTGGCACGGATGACGGACGCGCCGAGAATGTCGACGAGCCGCGTGCCGCTTGGCGCGGCCAGGATCAGGTGCGCGCCCTGCATGCCGAGGAAATGGCACAGATAGAGGCGGCCGGCACTGACGGAGTCGCCATGAGCGCGCAGATAGGCTTCCCCTTCGCGCGCCAGGTTGCGTACCATTTCCTTGGAAATGGTGGGGTCGAAGCGAAGCGCCAGAAGGTCAGGAGTCGAAAGCGTGCGGGCAAGGTCCGACCGATAGGTCCGCATCATCCGCAGCCAGGTGCTGTCGATGAACTGGCCGAGACCGGTCGCGGACGAAAGCGGATTCTTCGCCCGCGCGCTGCCGCCGCTCTCGACATGGATGATCCGGTCGGTCAGCGTCTCGACGGCATTATCGCTGGAGCCGGCGGCGGACGCGGCCGCCAGAGGATCGATCGCAACCCCGTTCAGGTAAAGCTCGAAATGGAGGGAGGGACCGGTGGTCACGCCAGTCGTCCCGACATAGCCGATGATTTCACCGGCTTTGACGCTCCTGCCGACCCCGTCGGGAAACTGAAAGCGCTGGAGATGGGCGTATCGCGTTTCTCTGCCGTCCGGATGGGAAATCCGGATCATGTTGCCATAGCCGCCGCTTTCGCCCTCGAAAACGATCCGCCCGTCGAAGGCGGCCACCACCGGCGTGCCGAGCGGCGCCACCCAGTCGACCCCCTTGTTCACGCGTACCGTATCGAGGACCGGGAGCTTGCCCGGCCCGAATGCGGAGGCGAGAACGCCGTCGACCGGCATCACCATGCCATTCCCGCGTGTGATGACCCGTATCGTATTGTCCTGCGTGACGCAGGCAAAATTTCCGCTGTTTTGCCGGTAGACGAAGCACTCCATGTCGGTTTCGCTTCCCCGCACCGCCGCATAGAGGACACGGCTCCCCGTGCCGTTCGTGCCGCGCACCGTCTCCGAATAGACCAGTTCCAGCTTTTCGCTCGGATTTGCGAAGGCATCCAGATCATGACCGCGTGACAGATACATGATCGCTTCGCCGATGACGCTCGCCGGCACGTCGTTGCGGGCTGCCGTCGAATAGATGGCATCGAGGAGACGGTACTGGCGCTTGCGGCCATTCTCCCCCGCGGCCCCGGAATAATGGAAGAGATCGTTGCGGACCCACGGGTCTGCTCCCGAAACGAAGGGTCCCGCCGCATCGCGTGCAAGCGTGCCGACGAAGCTGTCTTGCGAATAGATCGATAGCTGACGCAGCGAGAGCGGCCCGCCCTTCATGGTCCTGACGCCCCGCATGGCGACGACATCGCCCAGGACAAGCCTGTCGCGATCGAATAGTACCTTCAACGACTCCGTCGCCTGCCGCGCATCCTCTCCGGAGAAATGATTGTCGGTGACGACACTTTCCAGTGTCCGGTCGGCAAGCACCTTCACGAAGAAATCCTCGGTCGCTGCGAAACGGTCCGCTTCCGGCAGCATCGTCGCGACGGTGGTGTTGTTTTCGATCCGGGTCTTCACGATTTTGGGCAGGGCCTGTTTGCCCGAACCGATCGTCTGCC
>SCRB01000411.1 GCA_004299545.1 Rhizobiaceae bacterium | reverse complement strand
GCCATTCTTCCACAGGAAGGCGACTGCGGCGCGCATCTCGCGCACCATCTCGGCCAGCGTCGCCTCTGGTGCGAGGCGATAATCGACCGCTACGGAGGCGATGCCGTGTTTCGCCAGCGCGCCGGCCATGAAGGCGGAATCGCGCTTGGACAGAAGGCGCCAATAGCCGCCATGGATGAACATGAAGGCCGGGCGAAGCCCGCCCGGCGCCGTGCCGAAGATATCGAGCGTCTGGCCGCTCTCCTCGTCATAAACAACATCGAGATGCGTCGCCCACGGTTCGCGCATCGCGTCGGAAAGCGAACGATAGCGCCGCATCTCGGCCTCGAACCGCTCGGCCGTGACCGTGCCGCGTGCACTATAATCACGGTCGAGCCGGTCGCGCGGCCAATTGGCTTCGTCGGCAAGGATGCTCGTCATCCTCTCAGCCCTCTCGCAGGAACGTGCGGATGGCGTCGGCCACCGCTTTTGGCTGTTCCAGCGTCGGGAAATGGGTCCGGCCTGGCAGCTTGTTCGGCCTGTACCACTCGTTCTTCGCGGCGAAATCCAGCTGCGCCTGCAGATATTCCGGCTCGAAGGGCTGCGAGAAGATATGCGTGATCGGCCGGTGCTCCTTCATCGCGGCCATGCGCCGCATCGGGTTGCCCCATTTGCGATAGGCTATCGCAATCTCGCGGCCCGAGCGCGCCCACATCTCGAAACTGTAGCCGGCCATCTCGTTCCTGACATGGTCGATGATGTCGCGATTGCCGGTATCCCCGATCCAGTAGGCGAAGAGGTCGCCGCGGCCCTTTTCCCAGGCCGAACGCTCCTGCAATTCCTCGATCGAGCGGAAGAAATCCTCGTTCGGCGTCGTCTGGATCCAGTCGATCACAACCGAGCGCGGGATGCGCGCCGCGCCGGCGCGGTCCGTCGCCTCGATATTGGCCCAGCCCCCATGCGAGGTCGAAACCGGCACAACCCTGCCGATCTTCATCTTGTCGAGGAAGGCGAGAACATCGGCAGCCTGGTCGGCGGTGGAGAAGTCGCCGTCATGTTCGCGGTGCTCGCCATGGCCCCGCCAGTCGAGACGGATGACGCGGTGCGTCTTCACCAGTTCCGGCGCCAGCGCCTTGAACAGGCGATGATCCTGGCACCAGCCGGAAAGCAGCAGGATGACATCGCCGTCACCGGCTTCGTCCCAGGAGAAAATGTTGGCGCCGATCTGGATCGAGTTCATTGCAGGCTCCGAAACTCAATTGGTCAAACGGCGAACGCCTCGGTGCCGGTCGGCACATGCCTGGCTGTCCGCATGCGTTCTTCACCAAGCTGGCGCGACTTGCCGACGATCTTCAGAACGGCCGAGCGCACATCGTCCGGCCAGAAATTCATGCTGCCGAGGTTCTCGGAGGTATCCTGCGTGTGCTCGGTCAGCGGCCGCTCACGCGCCTCCCAGCCGTCCAGGGCCTTCTCGACGTCGTCGGCATCGCCGACGGCGACGGCAAGGCCGAGCGCGTTCATCAAGGCACAGCCGCCGCCCTGGCCGAGATAAGGCGGCATCGCATGCGCGGCATCGCCGAGGATCGCGACACGCCCCTTCGACCATTGCCTGAGCTTCGTGACCTCGAACGCATCCCAGCGGCCCGCTTCGCCGAAACGGGCGACCAGATTGGCGAGATAGGGGAAGGAACCGGTCCACAGGGCCCGATCGACCGGAACCGCCAGCGCCCTCGCGTCATCGGACCGGCAGCAAAGCGCCACATAGAGATCGGTGGCGCTGGCGGGCGTATAGAGGATACGCCGCGTGCCGGTAAAATATTCGATATAGCGGTCCCTGTCCTCGACGGGCACGTCGTCGTTGGAGCGGGGGATGAGCATGCGGATCGCGCCGTAGCCGAGATGCTTGCGGTAAAGCAGCAGATCGAGCGAATCGCGCACCGCCGAATTGATGCCGTCGGCACCGATCACGAGATCGGCCTTGCGCCGCATCCCGCCGGCCAGGATCAACTCGCCATCCGCACCGGCGCCGACAGCTTCCGAGTCGACACGGATTTCCACGCCGTTCTCGCGGCACACGCCGACGAGGCTGTTGATGAGGGTCTCGCGCAGGATCGTCACGAGACGGGCATCGCCCGGCCCGTTGATGGGAATCTCCTCCATCGTGGCATTGGTGTGATCCCGCGTGTGGAAGCGCGGGCCGACATGGGCACCAACGGTCGCCTTGTCGTAGGCGCCGACCGCCTTCAGGACACGCAGGCCGTTGCTCCAGATATAGATGCCGGCGCCGAACGTCCTGAGCGTCGATGCTCTTTCATGCACCGTCACCGACCAGCCGCGCCGGGCAAGCGCCGCCGCCGCCGTGAGGCCGCCGATGCCGGCGCCGGCGATCTCGGCATGACGCCCGGCTTTCCTTGCTGCGATCATTCGAGCCTGTCCTCCGGATCGGAGGTTTCCAGCCAATGGAAATTCTTGCAAGTGAATTCTCTGGATATTTCTATGATTAAATGGAATATCAGGCGGCATGACCAACCTCCGGGCCAAACCCCTTACCGGCCACCTGACCATGCGCCATCTGCGCATGGTCGTCGCGATCGCGGAGGAGGGGAATCTCGTGCGCGCGGCCAAACGGCTGAACATGACGCAATCGGCCGTCACCAAGGCGCTGCAGGAAGTGGAAACGATCACCCGCGCCCGCCTGTTCGACCGCACCAATCGCGGCGTCGTGCCGACGCTGTTCGGCGATACGCTGGCGGAGCACGCACGGCTGGTGCTGACGCAGCTTGCCCATGCCGAGGAGCATCTGGCCGACCTGCGCGACGGCAAAGGCGGCCGGGTGGCGATCGGCACGCTTCTCGCCGCTTCGGCCGAATTGTTGCCCAACGCCATCGTGCAGCTGCGCCGCGAACGTCCCAAGCTGGTGGTGAAGGTTGTGGAAGGCACCGACGACGTGCTGATCCCGGCGCTGAGGGCCGGCGAACTGGACCTCGTCATCGGCCGGCTGTCGGAGCGGCGCGAAACGCTCAGCCTGAAGCAGGAGGTGCTGACCGAGGATTTCGCCTGCGTGGTCGCCCGGCACGGCCATCCGCTGACCAGGCGCAAGCATTTGAGCCTCGCCGAATTGACCGAATGGGAATGGATCCTGCCGCCGCCGGAAACCAACATGCGCCGGCAGATCGACATCGCCTTCCTCGAAGAAGGGCTGGAACCGCCCGTGCACGCGATCGATTCCGTTTCGTTGCTCACCAATCGGCAATTGCTGCGGGCGGC
>SCRB01000410.1 GCA_004299545.1 Rhizobiaceae bacterium | reverse complement strand
GTCGCCATAGAACGGGACGAACGCTGCCTCCCTGCCCTCGCCGACATCGCAGGGCATTATCCGGGCCAGCTGGAGGTCGTTTCCGGCGACGCGCTCAAGGCCGATTTCGATGCCATCGCCGCCTCTGCCGGATCGCCTGTCGGCGTCGTCGCCAATCTTCCCTACAATATCGGCACCGAACTGCTGCTCCGCTGGCTCACGCCGGAGAAATGGCCCCCCTTCTATATGTCGCTCACGCTGATGTTCCAGCGCGAGGTGGCCGAACGGATTGCAGCGGCACCGGGATCGTCTTCCTATGGCAGGCTGGGAGTGCTGGCCGGGTGGCGGACGCAGGCGCGCATCCTTTTCGATGTGCCCCGGCAGGCATTCACGCCGCCGCCCAAGGTCACGTCCGCTGTCATCCGCATCGTCCCCCGCGCCGCGCCGGCTCCCGTCAGTCTCAAAGCGCTGGAATCCATTACCCAGGCGGCATTCGGGCAACGTCGAAAGATGCTGCGGCAAAGCCTGAAAGGCGTTGGCGGCGAGAAATTGCTCGATGCCGCAGGGATCGACGGCACGAGACGGGCGGAAACGCTTTCCGTCGAAGAGTTCGTCGCGCTCGCGAATGGCTTGCCGTCAGCGAAAGTGCAGCCAACCTGAGGGTCCGGTGCGGCGCGGCCGCGGCGATAAGCAAGCGACGACGATCAAGGCTTTCGTTTCGCCGTTACCGACAGGATCGGTCCGGCAGGATATTTGCCGCCGACAATCGCCTGGCTACCGTCGGAGAGTACCGATATCTGACCGTCGAAATAGAGAGCGTTTCCGCAGTCGAGCCTGTCCTTGAAAAGCCGGGCGAAGCTGCCGAAGCTGACCGGCGAGCGCGAGATCACCAGAACGACTGTATGCGGATCGAGAACGCCAATGCCGTTGCGTATATAGCGTGATGTGCCGTTTTCCTCGAAACGAGGATTGACCTTCCCGTCGATAACGAGAAGCGGCCCTGATTGCGTTGCATAAAGCGGCTCGGGATGCGCAGTCGCATAGGCTTCCGTCGTGACGATAGACGCCTCGCCGTTCCTCCCGATCAGGAAGACACCGTTCGGTTTCATGAAGAAATTGCCCTTGCCGCTGCCCTCGTTGAGCGGCGAGAGTTCCTTTCCCTCCTCGACATAAAGGCCGACCGGCGACAGATCCGGATGGTACATGCCGGCATTCATGGCGAGCAGGACCGGCTTGCCCGCAGCCGCCATGGCGGCATCGAACCTGGCGACGGAACCGAAAGGCTTTCCGTCTTTCCCCTCGTGATGAAGCGCGACGACATCATCTCCGAGGCTGACGGTACAGACGACGTGGTGAATCCCCTCGAATTCCACATCGACGCACGGCTCCGGCATGCCGCTCCGCGAATGCAGGACCGTTTTCGATGCCCTCGGCCAGAAGAAGAAGAGAAGCGCGATCAGGACGAGAAAGCCGAGCGCGGTAAGCAAAAGCCCTCTCATGAAATCGCAACGCTCTTTACGGTCATGGATCTTGCCTGCAATGCGGGAACCTCGCCGTCAACCGGCTGCCACACATAACGGCCACTTCAAGAAGAGTTCATAGCGGATTGACCCCTATGCTCCCGATTATCGTCTATAGATACGTCTCGCCTGTCATCGGGCGGAAGCGGGAAAGCCTTCTCATGAACCAGCCTCTGGAGCGAACGGCATTGGAAAAGATGGCGCCCGCAGGCAAGCCACTCATCTACAGGCAGTTCCTGTCCACGCGGATAACGCACTGGCTCTGGGCGATCTGTCTTTTCTTCCTCGTCCTTTCCGGGCTGCAGATCTTCAACGCACGCCCGGACCTTTATATCGGGCCACAATCCGGCTTCGGCTTCGACAATGCCATATTGCGCTTCGACGCAGCGGACACCGCCAACGGCCCGCGCGGCTATACGACGATCTTCGGAAAGCGTTTCGACACGACGGGCGTCTTCGGCC
>SCRB01000409.1 GCA_004299545.1 Rhizobiaceae bacterium | reverse complement strand
TCTTGCCAAGGCAATTGCCGGCGGCAAGCTGCCGCCCCTTGAGCAACGTTTGCCGCACGATCCGCGTATCGTCGACATGGCAGCGCTCGCCATGATCATGCGCATCGATCCGCCATATCGGCCTTCGCTCTTGCCGAGCGCTGCCATGTCGACGATACGCGGATCGTGCGGCAAACGTTGCTCAAGGGGCGGCAGCTTGCCGCCGGCAATTGCCTTGGCAAGATCGGGTGGCTCCGGCGCGGCCAAAACGGAAACGGGAACGGAGGGCAGGAGGCAGGCCGACCCCGCAAGCAGCAGCATGTCGCGCCTGGAGAAGGATTGCCGCCGCTTCACGCCGACAGCCTTTCCGCATCGGTGAAGGAGCGGCGCATCAAGACGTAATGCTCTTTGCCGACGGGCGTGAGCTTCAAAGTACCGTCGTCGAGGAACATCTCGTCCCAATCCGCCGTCTCATCGCCCGTCTCGTCGGACTGTATCGCGAAATCGAGAGGATGATCGAGATTGGCCTGCGGCACGGCCGTCAGAAGCTTGCGCGTATAGGGATGGACGGGATCGGCGAAGAGTGCCTCGCAGGGCGCGATCTCGACGATGCGGCCCTTGCGCATGACGGCAATGCGGTCAGCTATGTATTTCACCACCGCCATGTTATGCGAAATGAAAATCAAGGTCAGGCCGAGTTCGCTCTGGAAACGCTTCAGGAGATTGACGATCTGCGCCTGGACCGAAACGTCGAGGGCCGAAACGGGCTCGTCGCATATCAGCAGGTCGGGAGAGAGCGCGAGCGCCCGGGCGATGCCGATGCGCTGGCGCTGGCCGCCTGAAAAGCTATGCGGATATCGGTTAAGGTAGGTCGGCGGCAGCCCGACCAGGCCCATCAGTTCCTTCGCCATCTGCGTGATTTGCCGCGCCGAGCCCATGTGGTGGATCTCGAGCGGCTCGCGCAGGATATTGAGCACTGTAGAACGCGGGCTGAGGGAAGAGAACGGGTCCTGGAAGACGATCTGGATGTGCTTGCGGAATTCCTTGAGTTCAGCCCCCCCCAGTTCCTCGATGTTGCATTTCAGCTGGCCGTTATCGAAGCGCATGGTGCCATGATCGGCGGGGATCGCACGCATCAGGAGCTTGCTGACGGTCGACTTGCCGCTGCCGCTTTCGCCGACGATGCCGAAGCATTCGCCGAAACGCACGTCGAAGCTCACATCGTTGACCGCGAGTACCTTCTTCGCTTCGCCTACGCCCCACCAATTGCCCTTGCGGATCGCGAAAGCCTTGCTCAGGTTGCGGACCGAGACGAGCGGAGCGCCCGCTTTCACGCGTGCGTGGCGTCGCTGCAGCATGGAGTCGGGAATATCCTGATCCAGTTCCCGCAAGGCTTCGAGCCTGGCATCCCGCGGCGTATCGAGATCCGGCACGGCGCGCATCAAGCCGCGGGTATAAGCGTGACCCGGTTCGCGGAAGATATCGCTGACGCTACCCGTCTCCATCACTTCGCCGTGGTAGATGACGACCACCTCGTCCGCCATATTCGCCACGACACCAAGATCATGGGTTATCAGGAGCATGGACATGCCGAGCCGCTCCTGCAGATCTTTCAGAAGCCCAAGCACCTGCGCCTGCACCGTCACGTCGAGCGCGGTGGTGGGCTCGTCCGCGATGAGAAGGGCTGGATGGCAGATGAGCGCCATGGCGATCATGGCGCGCTGGCGCATGCCGCCCGACAGTTCCATCGGATACATGTCGTAGACGCGCGCGGGATCGGGAAAGTCGACGAGTTTCAGCATATCCTCGGTCATCGCGCGCGCCGTGCGTCCCTCGAGCTCGCGATGCAGGACGAGCGCCTCCTCGACCTGGTTGCCGATACGGTGGAGCGGGGAAAGCGAGGTCATCGGCTCCTGGAAGATCATGGCGATCCGGCCGCCGCGCAGCGCCTGTATATCGCGACCGTCCGGGGCGAGTGCCGCTATGTCCACCGCGCCGGCC
>SCRB01000408.1 GCA_004299545.1 Rhizobiaceae bacterium | reverse complement strand
GCTCCTGTTCTCAAGATTGCGCTTCAACAGCCGCAATCCTTCAAAACAGAAGCGTCACCCGCAAATCGTCCCACCAAATGCCGCGTCAGCGGCTTCGTTCAATCAGATTTGGTTGTCTAATGAATCAGATTTGGTTGTCTAATGACAGCAGCGACCGCGGCAATTGTGTGGCATTTTTGGGGCAGCCATATTTACATCTACAAAGAGAAAGCTAAAATTCTCTGTTTTGTCAGATGGTTAGCATCCGCTCGGTTTCACTATTCCACAATTGCGTCAGAGAATGATTGTGGCATGAAGCAGCCATGATTTGCCGCCTCAAAATATGATAAAATGGTGGGCCCGGAGGGACTCGAACCCCCAACCAAGCGGTTATGAGCCGCCGGCTCTAACCATTGAGCTACAGGCCCCACCGGCGTCGCCTTAAAGGCTTTTCCCCCCAGAGACAAGCAGGTGCCGCATTCCACCCATATTCTTCCCCTAGATCACGATGCGATTAGATTGAATCGCCTCATGGTCTTATATCTTTGTTTGAGCATGATCTTTTCGGAAAACCGGTCTCCATTTTTCCGGATCATGCTCTAACGCCACGCCTCAAGGGGTAGAGGCAAGCTGGAGAATTTCATGAAGAAACGGATTTCGACGACGTTGGCGCTCGCACTGGCGATTGCCGCGCCGAGTGTTGCCTTGGCGGCAGGGCATGGACCGGCCCCGCATATTGCCGTCAGCGGCGAAGGCGAGATGGCGGTAAAGCCGGACCTTGCCATATTGACGCTGACGGTGATGCGCGAGGCGCCGACCGCAAGCGAGGCGCTCTCGGACGACAATAAGGCGATGGGCGATGTCATAGCCGCGCTGAAGGCTGAGGGCGTCCAGGACCGCGACCTGCAGACGGCGAACCTCTCCATCTCGCCGCGCTACGCCAACACCTCGCCGCAAAAGCCCGAAGAGCAGGCGAAGATCGTCGCCTACCAGGTGGCGAACACGTTGACGGTCAGGGTGCGTGCCATCGGCAAGGTCGGCGACGTGATCGACAAGGCCGTCAAGCTCGGCGTTAACGAGGACGGAGGCATTGTCTTCGCCAACAGCGACCCCTCGGCCGCGACAACCGAGGCACGCAAGCGCGCCGTGGCGGATGCCGAGAAAAAGGCGCACACACTGGCCGAGGCCGCTGGCGTCAGGGTCGGCAAGGTGTTGCAGATTTCCGAGCAATCCTATGCGCCGCGCCCCATGCCGATGCGGGCCAAGAGCTTCGCTGCTGCCGAGGCGGTGCCGGTGGCGCCGGGCGAGAACAATTATCGGGTCACCGTTTCCATGACCTTCGAACTGAGGCAGTAGGTTTTGCTTTCGTCCTGTCGCCATGTCCCCTCATGAGGGGGCAGGGCGCTTTCGTGCCGTGACGGCACCGAGTCGCTGTCACGGTTCGTCATCGAGGACGTGGTCGAAATATTCCTCCACCTCCTCCATCTCGTCTTCGAGCGCCGTGACCTTGCCGCGGACCGACATGCCGGCCTCGTGCACGGTCTCTCGCGATCCGGAGACGAGGTGGTGCCACCAGAAGAGATCCCTGCCTTCCGCAACCAGCCGATAGGCACAGGTCGAAGGCAGCCAATTGATCGTGCGGACCGTCTCCGGCGTCAGCCGGACGCAGTCGGGCACGCGTTCGAGACGGTTGGCGTAATCGGTGCAGCGGCATGGGCCCTGGGCAAACAGCCGGCAGGCGACGCTCGTCCAGTAGATTTCGCCTGTATCGGCGTCTTCCAGCTTGGCAAGGCAGCACTTGCCGCAACCGTCGCACAGCGCTTCCCATTCCTCAGGCGTGAGTTGCGCCAGCGTCTTGGTCTTCCAGAAAGGATCGGTCATGGCTCTTCTGTGGTCTTTGCGGCCGGCGCGGTCAAGACATGCGGCTCGGTAACGATTTTTTGTCCGCCGCCTGAAAACCTGCCCGATCTTTGCCGTTCTTTCGTTGTAAGGGAACGAATGGCTTGCTGGCGTGTTCCGATAATCGACGGATGCAGAACACGTTTCAGTACCGTCAGTTCCCTGCCCCGTCCCCGGCGAAATCCGGGGGCACGGCGCCGGGCCCGGTCGGTAGTCCCTCCACCGGTCGGGCCCATCCCCGTTAGGAAAGCCCAGCAACCCCGTCGCGATCCTTTCCTGTGCGTCTCCCCACCGGGAATATGGGATATTCCTCGTTTTCACCGGCTGTGCCCTTCATTCATGACTCCGGTAATGGCAAAGCACGGAAAATCCGCGCTTTGCCCTGTACAGCGCCGGCTTCCCCGGCGCAAAATAGGTGCCGGACCTTTCCGATCAACCTGCCGCGGCCACTGGCCGCCGGCCAGAGCCGGGTGAAGCCATGAAATCGATCCTTGTTCCCGTCGAGGCCCATGACCGAACCGAGACGATCCTCTCGACCGCTCTTTTCTTCGCGCGCATCTTTTCCAGCCGCATCACCGGCTTCGCGCTGGCGCCGGCGACGACGCCTTTCCTTGCCGCCGACGTGGTCGGTGCCTCGATCATTTATGAGCCGCTCGTCGAGCACAACGAAGAGCGCAGCGCCGAAGCGCGACGCCTTTTCCATTCCTTCATGGCCGGCGAGAAGATCCCCGCCGCCGATAGTGTCGACGGCGGCCCGTCATGGAGTTGGAAGGAGAACGTGCCCGCCGGCGACCACATGGTCGGCTATCTCGGCCGGGTCTACGATGTTACCGTCGTTGGACGGGCAGGGCAGCAGATGTCGGGGCCGCGCGCCCTGACGCTCGATGCAGCGCTTTTCGACAGCGGACGACCGGTGCTGATCGCGCCCCCCGAAAAGCCGGCAAGCGTCGGCAAGAGGGTCGTTGTCGCCTGGAACCAGAGTTCGGAGACGGCACATGCTGTCGCGCTTGCCCTTCCTGTTCTGGCGCG
>SCRB01000407.1 GCA_004299545.1 Rhizobiaceae bacterium | reverse complement strand
AGAGCAAGGTCGACGGGTGGCGGCGGAAGGTCGCAACCGATGAGATGACGCCGGTCTCTTCAATGCAGGATTTCTGGGGGCTGATGAAGGCCTACTGGATATCGGACCAGTGGGCGTCGGCCTGGGTCCTTACACTCCTGATCATGGCCCTGACGGCGGCCTCCAGCAAGGCCGGGGTCTGGATGGCGGAAAGTTCCGGCGATCTCATCAACGCCATCGCTTCCTTTCACGATCAGGGCAACCACAACCCTTTGCGCGTGGTTCTCACCAGCGCCGGAACGCTTCTGGGCCTGGCGGTTATCAAGGACGCCGGCATCATCGGTATCCGCGCCTACATCTCCTCGACGCTGCACCGGAAATGGCGCGGCTGGCTGAACGGCCGTTTCAACGAGGCGCTGCTCGATTCCAATCATACCCATCTCCATTTGCAGCACGATTCGGAGAAGGACAGCGGCAAGGCGCCCGACAATGTCGATCAGCGCATCCAGGAATCGGTCAAGAGCATGACCGGCGGCGCCATCGGCCTGGCAATGGGGATCGTCGGCGTCCTGATGTCGCTTTTCTTCGTCGGACAGGTGCTGATCCGCAGTTCCGTTCCGGTGCGCGGGATGGAGTTCCTCGGGGCTTATGGCAGCGCGGCGCTCGCCCTCGGCGCTGTCGCGATTTACGTCCCGCTCAACACCTTCATCGCCGTCAGGCTCGGCGGCTTCATGGAACGGCTGAATGTCGCCATGCAGAAGGCCGAGGGAACCTATCGCGGTGAATTGACCACCCTCCTGCGGCGCAGCATCCAGATGGCGGCCGCCAGCGCCGAACAGGTGCAGAAGAACCTGAACAAACGGCTCTATGACGATATCGACAGGACTTGGGCGAAGCTGAACAAGGTCAATGCGAGCTACCAGGCTTTCCAGCTCACCTATGATTTCATGGCGGCGCGGATCGTCGCCTATGCACCGGGCCTGGTTTCCTACGCCGCGGGCGAGATCAGCCTCAAGCGCTATATCACCGGTTCCGAACTGATCGCGCAGTTGATCGGGCAATGCTCATGGTTCATCCATGTGATGCCCGCGATCGCGACGCTGAAAGCCGACTCCCAGCGTGTCACCGGTCTGGCAAAGATGATCGAACAGGTTCAGCGCCCGCAGGAATTCTATCGCCAGACCGGTCGTTCCGATTTCCGCTACGCCACGCAGAAGGCCCGGCGCGGCCTGACGATCCGCAATGTCGAACTGCAGCATCAGGGAATGAACGCCGCGCCCTTCCTGATGACGGGAAACATCAGCTTCAAGCCGGGCGAATGGACGATCGTTCGCGGCCCGTCCGGTTCCGGCAAGACCTCGCTTTTGAAGGCCATCAACGGCTTGTGGGCCTATGGATCAGGCGACATCATCCTGCCGGAAGGGGTAAGGCCTTTCTACGCCTCGCAGGAAGTCAAACTGCAATGTCTGACGCTCAAGGAACTCGTCTGCCTGCCCGACGAGGCCGGGAAACACACCGATGCCCGCGTGGCGGGCGCGCTGCATAAGGCCGGTCTTGGCGCCTATATCGAGAATATGGATCAGGAAAGCCGCGAGGGGAAATCCTGGGATCAGGTTCTCTCTGGCGGGCAGAAGCAGAAGCTGGTGCTGGCGCGGATCGTTCTGCACCGGCCGCAACTGCTTTTCCTGGACGAGGCGACGGGCGCTCTCGATCCCGCCGCCAAGGTCGATTTCCATCAGGTCATCAAGGACAACTGCCGCGATGCCATCGTCATCAGTGTCATGCACGAGGTCGAGCCGCCGATAGCGGCGACAGGCGTGGAATTCTATGACAGCATGCTCAAGATCGCCGAAGGCATGGCAACCAAGCAGCCCTGGGATACGATCTGGAAGCCGACCAAGGTCGCGGCGCCGCTGGCCTGAACCGGCTCGCCGCTGACGGAAACAGCCGAAAGCCGGCTTATCCCCCCGTAACGCTCATATGGCGGGAGACGGCAGGACGCCTGGTCCTGCGGTCGATGACGAAGTCGTGGCCCTTGGGCTTGCGCCCGATCGCCTCGTCGATCGCCTGCAAGATGAGTTCGTTGCCTTCGGACCGACGAAGCGGCGTCCTCAGATCGGCCGCGTCTTCCTGTCCAAGGCACATATAGAGCGTCCCGGTGCAGGTAAGGCGGACCCGATTGCAGCTTTCGCAGAAATTGTGCGTCATCGGGGTGATGAAGCCGAGACGGCCCCCGGTCTCGCGGACTTCGACATAGCGCGCCGGGCCGCCGGTGCTGAGCGGAATGTCGGTCAGCGTGAATTGCCGTTCCAGGTCCGCCCTGAGCAGCGACAGGGGGAGATACTGGTCCGTCCTGTCGGCATCGATCTCGCCCATGGGCATCGTCTCGATCAGCGTCAGATCCATGCCGAGCCCATGCGCCCAGCGCATCAGGGCGGGGACCTCGAGATCGTTGAAGCCTTTAAGCGCTACGGCGTTGAGTTTCACTTTCAGGCCGGCACGAAGCGCCGCGTCGATCCCTTCCAGAACGCGCGAAAGATTGCCCCACCGGGTGATGGCGTGGAATTTTTCCGGATCGCGTGTGTCGAGAGACACATTGATGCGCTTCACGCCGCAATCGGCCAGTTCAGCGGCGTAGCGCGACAATTGCGAGCCGTTCGTCGTCAGCGTCAGTTCGTCGAGCGCGCCGCTTTTCAGGTGCCGCGACAACTGGCGGAAAAGGTGCATCACGTTCTTGCGCACCAGCGGCTCGCCGCCTGTCAGCCGCAATTTCCTGACGCCCTTGTCGATGAACACCGAGCAGAGGC
>SCRB01000406.1 GCA_004299545.1 Rhizobiaceae bacterium | reverse complement strand
GGCATCGAAATCGACGATTGCGGTGGCCGGCTCGTCACGCCGGCGCTGATCGATTGCCACACCCATCTCGTCTTCGGCGGCAACCGCGCGAAGGAATTCGAGATGCGGCTCGAAGGCGCGAGCTACGAAGAGATCGCGCGCGCCGGCGGCGGTATCGTCTCGACAGTCACGGCGACGCGCGCGCTTTCCGAAGACGAACTGGTGCAGGCGGCGCTTCCCAGACTCGACGCGCTGATCGCCGAGGGAGCCGGAACGATAGAGATCAAGTCCGGCTACGGGCTGACGGTAGAAGACGAGTTGAAAATGCTTCGCGCCGCGCGGCGTCTCGGCAAGGAGCGCAATATTCGGGTGAGGACCAGCTACCTCGCCGCGCATGCCGTGCCCGCCGAATACAAGGGCAGGCCCGACGCTTATATCGACGAAGTGGTGCTGCCGGGGCTGGAGGCGGCCCATGCAGAGGCGCTGGTGGATGCCGTCGATGGCTTCTGCGAGGGCATTGCCTTTTCGCCCGCGCAGATCGCTCGCGTCTTCGGGCGCGCGAAGGCGCTCGGCGTCCCGGTCAAGCTGCATGCCGAGCAGCTTTCCAATCTGGGGGGCGCGGCGCTCGCCGCCTCCTACGGCGCGCTGTCTGCCGACCATCTCGAATATCTGGAGGGGCCCGGCGTCGCGGCCATGGCGAAAGCGGGCACGGTGGCGGTGCTGCTTCCCGGCGCCTTCTATTTCCTGCGCGAGAAGCAAGCCCCGCCGGTCGAGGCGCTGCGCTCGGCGGGCGTGCCGATCGCCATCGCCACCGACTGCAATCCCGGTTCCTCGCCGCTCGCCTCGCTGCTTCTGGCCATGAACATGGCCTCGACCCTCTTCCGCCTGACGCCGGAGGAGGCGCTTGCCGGCGTGACGCGGAACGCCGCGGAGGCTCTCGGGTTGGCGGACGAGATCGGCACCATCGCGGCCGGGAAACGCGCCGAGCTTGCGGTGTGGGATGTCAGGCATCCGGCGGAGCTGGCGTACCGGATCGGCTTCAACCCATTGCACAAGGCGATTGTGGCATGATCCTTCATCCCGGCGCGATCACGCTCGAAACGCTGCAACGCATCTATCGCGGCGACGGGCCTGTTCGCCTCGACCCCTCCTCGCATCCGCACATCACGGCGGCGGCGGCCCGCATCGCCGCAATCGCCGGCGGGGCCGGCGCCGTCTACGGCATCAATACCGGTTTCGGCAAGCTCGCCAGCGTGCGCATTCCGGCGGCGGACGTAGCGACATTGCAGCGAAATCTCATCCTCTCGCATTGCTGCGGCGTCGGCCAGCCGCTGAAGCCGGAAATCGTCCGCCTCGTCATGGTGCTGAAGCTGATGTCGCTCGGACGCGGAGCGTCGGGCGTGCGCATGGAGACTGTTTCGTTGATTGAGGCGATGCTGGAAAAAGGCGTCGTGCCCGTCATCCCGGAAAAAGGATCGGTCGGCGCGTCCGGCGACCTCGCTCCGCTCGCCCATATGACAGCGGTGATGATCGGCGAAGGCGAGGCTTGCTTTGCCGGCAAAAGGCTTCCCGGAAAGGCCGCGCTCCAAACGGCCGGGCTGGTGCCGGTCGTGCTTGCCGCCAAGGAAGGGCTGGCGTTGATCAACGGCACGCAGGTTTCAACCGCACTGGCGCTCGCCGGGCTTTTCGAAACGCATCGCGCGGCGAATGCGGCGCTTGTCACCGGCGCGCTTTCGACAGACGCGGCGATGGGTTCGTCGGCACCGTTCCATCCGGAAATCCATGCGTTGCGCGGGCATCGGGGCCAGATCGACACGGCGGCCGCGCTCTGGAGGCTGCTCGACGGCTCGGAAATCCGCGAGAGTCACCGCGAGGGCGACGAGCGCGTGCAGGACCCCTATTGCATCCGCTGCCAGCCGCAGGTCGACGGCGCGGCGCTCGACATATTGCGCCAATGCGCGCGCACCCTTCGGACAGAGGCCAACGCCGTGACCGACAACCCGCTGGTGCTGTCCGACGGCTCGGTGGTCTCCGGCGGCAATTTCCACGCCGAACCGGTGGCGTTCGCCGCCGACCAGATCGCGCTCGCCATTTGCGAGATCGGCGCGATTGCCCAGAGACGCATTGCGCTTCTTGTCGATCCGGCACTTTCCTTCGGCCTGCCCGCCTTCCTGGCGAAGAAGCCGGGGCTGAATTCCGGCCTGATGATCGCGGAAGTCACCTCCGCCGCGCTGATGAGCGAAAACAAGCAACGCGCGCATCCGGCCTCGATCGATTCGACGCCGACCTCGGCGAACCAGGAGGACCATGTCTCCATGGCCTGCCATGGTGCGCGGCGGCTTCTCGACATGGCGGAAAACCTCGCCGCCATCATCGGCATCGAGGCGGTGACGGCAGCGCAGGGGGTCGATCTGCGCGCACCGCTCAAAACCAGCGCGGAATTGCAGAAGGCGCGTCAGGCGATCCGCGAGGCCGTGCCGGCACTGGAGGTCGACCGCTACATGGCCGGCGACCTCGCCGCCGCCGGTGAACTGGTTCGATCGGGCGCGCTTTGCGACAGCGTGTCGGCAGCGATTCTGCCGGGGCTGGAATGATGGATTTTGAAAGGATTTGCCTATGACCCCTTTTGAAATCACACGCGGCACCTCGCCCGTCCTCCTCGGCTTTCCACATACCGGCACGGACGTCCCGGCGGAGATTTGGGCCAACCTCAACGAAGAAGGCCGCAAGCTGCGCGACGCGGACTGGCACATCCACCGCCTCTACGCCGGTCTCCTGCCGGAGGTGACGACGGTGCGCGCGACCTTCCACCGCTATTGCATCGACGCCAATCGCGACCCCTCCGGCGCCAGCCTCTATCCGGGGCAGAACACGACCAGTTTGGTGCCCCTCACCGATTTCGACGATCAGCCCCTTTGGGCGAGGGAACCCGATCAGGCCGCGATCGAGCGGCGCAAGGCTCTATTCCACGCGCCTTATCACGCGGCGCTCGCCGCAGAGATCGCGCGCGTGAAATCCATTCACGGCATCGCCATCCTCTACGACTGCCATTCGATCCGCTCGCAATGCCCGTTCCTCTTCGACGGCGTCCTGCCCGCCTTCAATATCGGCACCGACAACGGCAAAACCTGCGCGCTCGAATTCGAAGACGCCGTTGCCGGCATATGCCGTTCGGCCGAGGGCTATACGTCGATCCTCAACGGCCGATTCCGCGGCGGCTGGACGACGCGCCGTTACGGAAGGCCGCAGGACGGCGTCCATGCCGTGCAGATGGAACTGGCGCAATCGAC
>SCRB01000405.1 GCA_004299545.1 Rhizobiaceae bacterium | reverse complement strand
AGGACGTTCAATTATGGGCTCGGTCGGGTCGAGGACCTCGCCGGCATCGTTATCGTCCTGATCATTCTGGCGAGCGCCGTCGTCGCCCTTTACGAGGCCGTAAGCCGCTTCATCCATCCTCAGACGGTCAGCAATCTTGGCTGGCTCGCCGCTGCTGGCGTGATTGGCTTTGTCGGGAATGAGGCCGTGGCGCTTTTCAGAATTTCCGTGGGCCGTCAGATCAACAGTGCGGCGCTGATCGCGGACGGCTACCACGCCCGTACGGACGGCCTCACCAGCCTCGCCGTCGTGATTGGCGCCATTGGCGTCTGGCTTAGATTTCCATTGGCCGATCCGATCATTGGCTTGCTGATCACCATCGCTATCCTCGGTATCGTCTGGCAATCTGCACGGGCGGTGCTTGTACGTGCGCTCGACGGCATTGATCCAGGCATCCTCAACGAGATCTCGCATGCAGCGAGCCACGTTGACGGTCTCGGAAAAATTAAAGATGCGCGGGCACGCTGGATTGGACATCGCCTCCATGTCGACATCTTAGTCGCCGTCGATCCTGCCACTCCTATCGCCACGGCAAATCGGCTCGCCGAGCGTCTCCGCCACGAACTAGCAGAGCACATCTCTGCCCTCGAAAGGACAACAATTCAATTCTCAAGCCGATGAGATGCCACATGGGGCGTGGTGGGCCAGTCGGTCGAGCGACCGCACGAGGTTTCCCGGTCATCTCGATACTCCCGTCCCATCGAAACGCCCGTAGCGGAGAGCCAATGTCGGGAGGACAAAGAGGTTGAGAAGCGTCGACGTCACAAGACCGCCGAGGATGACGACCGCCATCGGCCCTTCGATCTCGTTGCCAGCTTCCCCGCTGGTGATCGCCAGGGGCAGGAGTGCCAATGCGGTGACGATCGCCGTCATCAATATCGGCACGAGACGCTCGGAAGCGCCTCGAACAGCGGTTTCCAAGCTCCAAAGCATGCCCTCTTTCTCGACGAGATGCTGGTAATGACCGACGAGCATGATGGAGTTTCGCAGGGAGATGCCGAACAGGGTGACAAAGCCGACCATGCCGCCAAGGGAGAGCGAACCGCCGGTGAGCATAACGCTGCCGACGCCGCCGACCAGCGCGAACGGCACGTTGAATAGGACGAGCGCCACGGCGCGTCGGCTCTTCAAGGCGAGGAAGAGGAACAGGACAACGCTAAGACCCGCCATCAGGCCATAGACCAGGAGATCGCGCTGCGAACGGCCGAGCGCTTCGCTCTCGCCGGAGAAAACCGCATATGTGCCTTTCGGCATGGTGATTTCGCGATCGACGCGGCGCTGCGCCTCGCTGACGAATCCGGCGATCGAGCGCCCTCCCACGGTCACCGAAATCACCTGCACGCGCCGTCCGCCATCGTGCGTGATCTGGTAACGGCCGGACACCTGCTGCAATTGGGCCAGGTCCCGCAGCGGCACCATCAGGCCGTCCGGATTGCGAAGGAGAAGCGATCCGACCTGACCGATATCCTTTCGGTCGGCGGGGCACATGACGACGGATACGTCGTAGCTTCTCACACCCTGATACTCCTGTGCGACCGTGATACCCTGATACGCCGACTGGATCGCGTTCATGACTTCGACGGGAGTAAAGCCCCAGCGGCTCAACCGGGTCTGGTCGAGCCTGACGGAGAGTTCGGGCGTTCCGGGAGGCGATTCCACTTGTACGCTGGTCGCCCCGCGCATAGAGGCCACCAAATGGGCGATCTGCAGGGAAACGCGATCGATATTATCGAGATCGTTGCCGAACACGCTGATGACGACAGGTGCGGGCGTCCCGGAGATGGTCTCGTCGATCCTTTCGACCAGGAATGTATTGATAGATGTCGTGATCCCCGGGAACCGCGCCAGCGTGCTTCGGATCTGCCGCACCGTCCTCTCTTCATTGTCGGGTCCCATTAGCTTCAAACCGACTTCGAACTCGCTGAGTTGAACCCCGACGGGATCGACGACCTCGTCGGCGCGCCCGGCACGCTGGGCGACCAGGCGCACTCCCGGAATTGCCATCAACGCCTTCGAGATATGTCCGCCGATGCGCATGGATTCTTCAAGCGACGTTCCGGGGGCGAGCCCCACATGAACAGTGTAACTTCCTTCCTTCAGTTCCGGGATGTAACTCGTCTGCAGGAAAGGAAGCGCTCCGAGTGCGGCAACGCCGGCGATCATGACAGCCGCGATAATTGCCCGGGCGTGCCTTTCCACCGTTGCGAGAAGCCGCCCGTAATCCGCCTTCAGCCGGGTGAGGAGCCGTGGCTCATGCTGGGCCACACCTCGGTTCGCCAACAGGGCAAGCGACATGGCGGGCGTCAGCGTCACGGCGATAATGAGCGAGGCAATGACGGCCATGATATAGGCCATGCCGAGTGGCGCAAAGAGTCTCCCTGCAACGCCAGACAGCGACAGAACGGGAACGAAACTCGACTGGTTCAACATACGTGCGGACATTTCGGTGGCGATGATGACAGCGAGTTCATCGATGTTGCTCAATGCGGTTGATTTCCTAGGCTCAGGACTCATTGATTGAGCCAGAAGATGACGGTTGCGGCGATGCAGATAGCGGACATGAAGGTGTGTGCGCATCGATCATAGCGGGTGTGGATGCGTCGCCAGTCCTTTAGCCGGCCGAACATGATTTCGATCTTGTGGCGCTGGCGGTAGAGCGCGGCATCGTGCGGGATCGGCACCTTTCGGTTGGCCTTTGAGGGAATGCAGGCGGTGATTTTGCGCTGTGTGAGGGCAGTGCGGAACCAGTTGGCGTCATAGCCGCGATCGCCGAGCAGAACCTTGGCCCCGGGCAGGGCGTGCAGCATGAGTGCTGCGCCCTTGTAGTCGCTCATCTGGCCTTCGCTTAGCAGCATGACCAGCGGTCGGCCCTTGCCATCGCAGACGGCATGGAGTTTTGAGTTCAGGCCACCTTTTGTGCGTCCTATACGTCTGGGAACAGCCCCTTTTTGAGCAGGCTTGCCGCCGTTCGGTGCGCCTTCAGGTGGGTCGCATCAATCATCAACTGATCGGGCTTGCCGCCTTTCGCTGCCAGCGCTGCGAATATCCGGTTGAACACGCCCATGCGGCTCCAGCGGATGAAGCGGTTGTAGATCGTCTTCGGCGGCCCGTACTCGGCCGGAGCGTCGCGCCACCGCAGGCCGTTCCTGATCACAAAGATGATCCCGCTGATGATTCGACGGTCATCCACTCTCGGTATGCCGTGCGATAAGGGAAAATATGGCTCAATCCGGCGCATCTGCGCCTCCGACAACCAGATCAAATCACTCATGGCAACGCCTCCTCGCGCCACCACTGAATCAGCCGGCCCCCATCTCCGCAAGCAATTTAATAGGTCCTGAGCCTAAGTGATCGATTACGCGGACCTACTTGCAAAGGGGGAAGTGACCCATGTGCCGGCCTCCCGTTTCGGAACGCTTTGCCACTGGGGCATTCATTCATTCGCTGGTGTCACCCATTCAGCTTGCTCTTTGCAGCGCCTCTGTCGTGAAGCCAAGCGTGAAGTTGGCACACGCGACTGCGCCACCGGACCGCTCGCCTTGGTGGACTTCTCCAGGGAATAAATGCCATAGATCGCTAATCGCGACCAGGAAGCATAATTGCAGCACCTTCGGATCATGGAACAGAGAATCGGCATTAAAGACGACAAACTGGACGTGGCTGATCGCGGAATCGCGCTGTGGCGGACGGAAAGGCCGGAGATCGATTGCAGCGGCAAGGCGATAACCGGCCGCGTTCTGCGGCTAGCGGAAACGTTCATGTCGGCGATGAACGCCAATATGGCGCAGTATGGCATCCGCTATTCCTATTATGCAATCGTGGGGACGCTGCGGGCGAGCGGCAAGCCCTACCGCATGTCCCCGAGCGAATTGCAGAACACCCTGATGATCACCTCCGGCGGCCTTTCCAATCTCTTGAGGAAAGTCGAGGCGCTCGGCTACATCCGTCGCCTGGACGATCCCACCGATGGGAGGGGGGTCATCGTCGAACTGACGGATTCGGGATTCGCGCTCAGTGAAGAGGCGATGGTCAGCCAGGCCGCGACAGAGCGCCGCCTCGTCGGAAGCCTTGACGCGACGGAACAGCAGCAACTGGCTAAGCTGCTGAAACGATTGGTTCTTTCCAACCAGTGAGCCGCCGCAACGCAGCAACATGGCGCGATCGAGGCGCTATCTTGCACCCAGTGGTCGCCCTGTTCGACCAAGATCGTTTCTGAAAAGCCAGAATTGGCCTTCCGATCAGACCTCTGCATCGGGGCACCAGCCAAGCAATTTTCAGGAGGGAGGATATCTTTCGCAAAAGATACCTTGCCTTTTTCCGGAATCGGTGCTGATCTGCGGCATGGGCGACGAGGACGCCCACGTCCGGGACGAAGTTCCTGGACCGATGAAGGGTAAGGCCGGGTGCGACGCCACTCGCGACGAAACATCATCGATCAAGGCCGTTCCGATGGGAGGACCGGCGAAAAAATGGGGAACGGACCGTGCCACACAACAGATCCATCGTCGCCAATCTCGCGATCGCATTGCTGGCGACAGGGCTCGCCGGCATCGGCTTCCAGGCCAAGGCAGCGCCGCACTGCGGTGCCCATGGCGGTACATTAACCATTCCATTCGCGCCCGATCCGGCCGACCTCACGCCCGGCAAGAATGCCGAATACGCGCCGAGTCTGATCTTCGACGAAATATACGATACGCTGCTACGGCGTGCGCCGGACGGCAAATTCGAGCCGGACCTTGCAACGTCCTGGGAATACTCGCCGGATCACAAGACCCTCACCCTCCATTTGAGGCAGGGGGTTATGTTCCATCACGGCCGCGAATTCGAAGCGAAGGACGTCGTCTATACGTTCGACAGGTTGCGGGATCCGGAATTCAAGTCGCCATGGATCTCGCAATTCAAGTCGATCGAAAAGGTCGAAGCGGTGGACAAATACACGGTCAAGTTCGCGCTCAAGGAGCCTTTCGCGCCGCTGCTCAGCTTGCTCGCCACTCCTTGGTACACCGCTATTGTGCCCTACGATTTCACGCCCGCGCACAATCTGAACAAGCAGGCGTCCGGCACCGGCCCCTTCATGCTGGTCGAATATGTGCCAGACGACCATGTGACGCTTAAGGCCAATCCGCACTATTGGGAAAAGGGTTATCCATGCCTGGACGGGGTGCGTTTCAACATCGTCACCGATCCTCAGGCGCAGATATCGGCTTTCCGCCAAGGTTCGGCCGATATGGTCGCGCTGGAAGACCCGAAATTCATCCCGATCCTGAAGCGCGTCCCGGACTCCAGCATGGTTCCGCCGGCCGGGCCGGTCAACGAATCCGGCCTGGCCATGAACACCGTGGAAGGCCCGACCGCCGACATCCGGGTGCGCCGCGCCCTGAGCATGGGCATGGATCGCGAGGCGATCATCAAGACGGTGCTGTTCGGTTATGGCCAGCTCGGCACGAAAATTCCCTGTGGCGAGGCGCCTTACGGCTGGTGCGAAGGCAAGGACCCGCCGCTGCCTTATTATAAATACGATCCCGAAGCCGCCAAGAAGCTGCTGGCGGAGGCCGGCTATGCGAAGGGTCTCGCCCTCACGATGCAGGTCAGCCTGCCGCTCGACGTGCAGACGGCCGAAATCCTGGCGGAGCAATGGAAGAAGATCGGCGTCAACCTCAGCATCCAGAGGATCGCCGATTTCAATACGCAGCTCGACAACTACATCCACGTCAAGGACCAGACGTCGATCGTCACGCTCGTCTGGCAGCCCGATCCGCATTCCGACGTCTACCAGATCTATTATTCGACCTCGGGCATCAACCTCGGCAAGTTCAAGGACAAGGACCTCGACGCGCTGCTCGACGCGGGCAAGGTCGAGACCGATATCGACAAGCGGGTTCAGATATACAAGAAGATACAGACCCTCGTCGCGGACAAGGCCTACATGCTCTATCCCTTCACGAAGCCGTACAACTGGCTGTTCGAGAAGGACTACGTCAAGGACTACAAGGCGGTGCCGAGCGGTTCCTATGCCGCGCTGCGCTACACCTGGCTCGACAAGAAGAAATAACCGGGGAGCATGGCTCCTCTTCCGCCGGAAGGGCAATCGAAGGCCATTTCCTTGCCCTTCCGGCGTTTGCTTTTAGGCTTTCGGGGCGTCGGTAGCAGGGAAGCTCGGAACGGTCCGCAATAGAACACGATCATGCTGCGCTACATCATTCGCCGTCTCTTCCTCCTCATTCCGGTGCTGCTCGGCGTGACCTTCCTGACATTCGCGCTGGTGCGGCTGATCCCTGGCGATATCGTCACCAGGATGATGGGGGTCACGGACGCGAACAACCCGCAGACGCGGGCGTTGGTGTTGCACGAACTCGGCCTCGACCGCCCGCTGCTGGAGCAATATGTCTGGTGGCTCGGACGATTGCTGAGGGGCGATTTCGGCTATTCGTTCCTGCGGCATTCCTCGGTCCTCTCGGAAATCCTGCGCCGGTTTCCGATCTCGCTCGAACTCGGCGCCTTTTCCATGCTGATCGCCATGCTGATCGGCATACCGCTCGGCGTGCTGAGCGCGGTCAAGCGCGGCAGGGTCCTCGACTACGCGGCGCGGCTGTTTTCGCTTTTCGGGATTTCGGCGCCGAATTTCTTCGTCGGCACGCTCATCGTCGTGTTCGGCGCCATCTGGTTTCCAGGCATCACGACGCTCGGCTACGTGCCTTTCCACCAGGCGCCGCTGCAGAACCTGGAACGGATGTTCTGGCCGGCCCTGACGCTGGGGATCGGGATCGGCGCCATCCTTCTCCGCTACACGCGCTCGAGCGTGCTGGAAGTGCTGGGGGAGGATTATGTCCGCACCGCGGAAGCCAAGGGGCTTTCACCGTTTTCGGTGATTTTCGTCCACGCGCTCAAGAACGCCCTCATCCCCGTGATCACGGCGATCAGCGTCTGGACGGCCTTCCTGATCGGCGGAACCGTCCTGCTCGAGCAGGTCTTCACAATTCCCGGCGTCGGGCGCCTCATTCTCAGCGCGATCCAGGATCGCGACTATCCGATCATCCAGGGCACCGTGGTCTTCCTGTCCTTCTGCGTGGCGCTGACGATGCTCGTGTCGGACATCCTGGTGGCGCTGGTCGACCCGCGCGTGAAATTCACCTGAGGCGCCCGGATGAGCACGATCACACCTTTCCCCGAACAGATAGAAGCAGGGCCAGAGACCGAGGTGCTGGTGCGGGCGGCTACCGAGCCCCGTCGGTTCCTGCGGCATCTGGGCCGCGATCCGGCAATGCTGGTCGGCCTCGTCATTGTCACTGTACTGATCGTTACGGCGCTCTTCGCGCCGCTCATCGCCCCCTACGGCGCCAACGACAATTCCGGGGCGATGCTGTCGCCGCCCGGCTGGGGACATCCCTTCGGCACCAATATTCAGGGACGCGACCTGTTCAGCCGCGAGATCCTCGGCAGCAGGAACAGCCTCGGCGTCGCGATACCCGCCGTTTTCATCGCGGTCATGATCGGGCTCCCGCTCGGCATGCTGATCGGCTTCAGGGGCGGCTGGATCGACAGCATCGCGCTTCGCGTCTTCGATATCCTTTTCGCGCTGCCGGCCATTCTTTTCGCCATAGCGCTCGTCGCCTATCTCGGGCCGAGCGAACGCAATCTGATCCTGACCATAACGGTCCTCTATATCCCGCGCGTCGCGATGGTGGCGCGCGCCCCCACGCTTTCGGTACGGGAGCGGCAATTCGTGCAGGCGGCGAAGATGTTCGGCGGCGGCGTCGTCTGGACGCTGCGGAAGCATATCCTTCCCAACATCGCCGCTCCCGTGCTGGTGGAATCGTCGCTCCTCCTTTCGGAAGCGCTCCTGACGGAAGCGGCCCTCAGTTTCCTCGGCCTCGGCATCCAGCCGCCAAACCCGAGCTGGGGCGCCGATCTCGGCGACGGAAGGCAGTTCATGGAGCTGGGGGCCTTCCAGGTGATCTTCCCGGGGCTGATGATCATGATCGCCGTCATGGGCTTCAACTTGCTCGGCGACGGGCTGCGGGATTTCTTCGATCCGCGCATCCGAAAACAGGCATAGCTCGCACGACGATGTATCAACGATGATCAGGAGGGCATTGTGAAAAAGCTGAAGGTGGCGGCGATCCAGGCCGCCTCAGTGGCGAGGAATGCCGACGACAAATGGGCCGGCGTCGACGTGTCCCACGCGCTCGACCTGCTCGACCGGGCTCACGAGATGGGGGCCGACTTCGCCTGCTTCCCGGAGCTTTATCCGCTGATAGGCGAGGAAGAACTGCGTGCGCGTGCGCGCCGTCACAGCATGTATGTCATCGCCGGCATCGCCCAGGGGCCTCGGCAACGCTGGTTCAACACCAGCACGCTCATTTCTCCCGACGGCGAAATCGTCGGACGGCAGACCAAAAACTACCCGACCGCCGGCGAAATCGACAATGGCGTCGTCGCCGGCGACACGTTCCAAGTTTTCGACACCGAATTCGGCCGTGTCGGGATCGTCATCTGCGCGGATTTCGCCTTCTTCAACGACGGGGTGGAGACGTGCAAGCGCCAGAACGCGGACATCATCTTCAATCCGGCGGTCTGGTTTGCGCTGAGCGAGGCCTTCCCGCACACGATCGCCGGCCGCCACCTGGAATATTCGGTACCGGTCATCGGCGTCAATCTCGCGCGTCCGACGGTGGAACGGGAAAATCCTCTCTTCCCGCCGGCCGGAGGCTACAGCACGATATGCGTGCCGCCGCCTATCACCGATCTCGATACGCTCTGGGACTGGTTCAGGACGAAGGCCGGCGGCATCGATTCGACCGCCGGCTTCATCCGCACGCTCGGTCCCGGGGAAAAGATCGTCGTGGCGGAAATCGACATCGA
>SCRB01000404.1 GCA_004299545.1 Rhizobiaceae bacterium | reverse complement strand
CGATCTCCCGTTCGTTCCAGTCGTCGGCATGTCACTGAAGGTGACGCCTGCCGGGCGCTTTCTCGTCGTCGAGCAGGTGATGTGGGCGATCAACGAACCGGACGTACTGCAGGTCTTCACCGAAGAGCCCGAGGACGATGCCGATGTGCTGCCGCACGAAGAAATGATCGCGCAGGGCTGGCAGCATGCCTGATCGCCGGGGAGATCGTGACCCAGGCAACCACCGTTCGGTTTCCGTCATTTCGCGGGCGGCGTGTCCGCGTCAATCGGATCGTTGAATACCGGGCTGTTGTTGCCCGTGCGGTTCATCTCGGGTGTCACCATATGCCAGTGGAAATCGTCTGAGGTCTTGCCAGCGTTGTTGGCCAGATGCAGCGCTTCCTCGAGCGTGGTCGCTGGATCTAACCAGACCCTGGCTTCTTCCAGCGTCAGCACAAGGGGCCGACGATCGTGCACGTCGAGCATGCCGCTTTCCGCCGGCGCCGTCACGAGGACGAAGCCAAAGACAACGCCGGGCGCCGGGTCATGCGCGGGAGCGTCGGGACGTGCACTGCTCAGCCCGGCAAAGTAGATGGGAGGCCCTGAATTGGCCTGGATAAAGTAGGGCTGCTTCCTGCCGGCCATAGGCAACCATTCGTACCATCCGTCAGCGGGGACAAGGATGCGGCCCGATTTGAACATCGCCTTCCAGGTGCTCGACGCTGCCTTGTCGAGCCGGGCGTTGATCATCATCGGCATTTTGCGCGCGACGGCCCACGCGGGCCGGAACCCCCACATTTCCAGTCGCGGGCCGTCCGGTCCTATAACCGGTTGCCGGGTGCCTGGTGAGACGTTCCAGCTCGGCGCGAAAATCTCGGGGTGCCCCTTGAATCGCGGATCGTTCGCGTCCGTCATGAGGGGTTCGACGTAGAACAGATCCTTCTGCCCCCGGGAATATCGACCGCACATGGCGCGCTCCTGTCAGCCTGAAGCCGACAGCCTACCGCGTTTTCTGACCAGCAGCCGGCGGCGGGCTTCTCCCGGACGGCTCAACCACAGCGACCTGTCCGCTGTTAGCTGATACGCATACGGTCTGGGCGTGTCGAACGCTTATGAAGGGACATTGGGCGTGCAATGGGTGAAACATGCCCTGATGGGCGCTCATTCGCGATTGTTGTCCGGTCACGATATCCATACCCTGCATCCTTGTGCTTAACGCGAGAAATGGGGACGAACATGGAAGTTGCGAGCGATGTCCTGATCGAGGCGGGCCCGATGAACAGGCCGGTGCCCAGTGCCGAGGCGATACGTTTTGTTGAGGACATCCGGCGGGCGATCGAAGCCAGCTTGCCCGTCGCGCCTCGAAAAGTCTCCCTGATGCCGTATCGGTACGGCGGCCGCGAATTGCTTGGATTCGACTGGTCGGATGGCGCGGACAACACTTTCGCGGTGACCTTCCATATCGCTGAGGGGCAGTCGCTCCCTGCTGGCGAGCAAATCGGCGCGGCCAGCGTGGAAGTGGGCGTGACGGACACGACGGATGCGCTTCATCTCGCGCGGCTTATCGCCCAGGCGATCAACGGAAACACCAGCGTCGACCTGTAAGTGCAGACATGCCCGCCGCGCACTCCTCGGGGGACATGCCCCGACCACCGCAAAATCCAGAACGGAAAGAGAACGAAAGCCTGTTCTCGCTGGCGCTGAATGCGCGGTGCGAGTACGCGCTGATGCGGCTGCGCATCGTTGCGGACGAGATCGGCAGCGACGCGTTCGACCGGCTCCACGCTGCGGCGTACGAGTTCGCCGCACGCGCGGGCTACCTGTACGCCACCGAGCCGATCCCGAACCTGCTGCGCGACAGCGACGAGCTCGAGGACGCGTGGAACGATGGCGTCAAGAAACGGGAAGCTGAGCGCCGCGCCGCCGGCGAGCAGATCCACCGCCCCGATATCGAGAAGCTGATCGCGGAGAAGGACTGGTACGCGCTCGGTCTGCCATTTCCGGAACAGATTCTCTGGAACCTGAAGCGGGGCGATCGCGTTCGCATCCGTTGGCACTTCCTGCTTCCGGACATTGATAGCGTGACCTACGACAACCAGTACGGACAATCGGCTTATTTCGGATCACTTGACGAACTGTCGGTGGGTGAGCTCGACGCGCTCCTCGCCGATATCGCGCGAGGTCAGTCGTGGGGGCGCGTCCAGTACGGCAGCGGGGAATGAGGAGCGCGGGAGTCTTGAACCGCCGTGACGTTCCGGTACGGTGAAGTTTTGGCGTGCCTGGTCGATGGACAGAGGACAGCGAGAGGTGTCGAGATGAGCGAAGGATTCACGATGCGGGTGGGCGGGGTCGATGGTTTCGGCGATGAAGGGTTCACGATCAAGACGATCTGCGGATGTCGCGTCGTCTATGGGTCTGTCCCGCTGTCCTCGTTCCAGATGCTGTCCCACGGATTCAGCAAGAAGGCGCTGATGGCGATGGATATCGCGGATCTGATCGGCGCGACGTACGTAATCGGCGAGCCGGCCGCGCTCGACGAGCTGCGCCAGCTCGACCTTCCGGTTTCAGCAAAGCGCCATGCTGACTACCTTGCTGCGGCCAACCTCGGTCTCAAGGCTGTAGCCTTGTGGCTGCGCAAGGGCGATCGCGGCCTGTCGTCGAACGCGATGTGCAAGGCCCTCTTTGGCGTGCCGGCGGGCGCCGGAACGGAACATCCGCACGACCCGAGCGATCTGCGGCGCTGCATCCTGTTCCTGGATGCGAGCGGTGCGCACGACCAGGTGCAGAAGATGGCCGCGGTCTCCCCCGAATGGTCGCGACTCATTTCCGGATGGGCCGATCTGACCGCACGCTTCGCCAAGGAAATGGCAACCGGCAAGAAGGCGCCGAGGACCTACGCGCTGATGCAGGAACTGCTTAGGGATCCGGTCGAACAGGATTGACGGGATCCTCCTGAGGGACGGACGAACGGGACGATAACGCCGTAAATCGTAGCTATGCTGGCTGACACACGGGAAAATGGAAATGACGTTCTGCCTTTGGATTTCGATCGCCGCCAATGCGCTGCTATGCCTTGCATTGGTGGCTACGGTTCGAATGTACCGATCGGACAAGCGTTCTACGGCCAACCTCCTGCTTAGAGAGCGCGAGGAGGCGGAGCGCGTTGCCGGCGAGTTGAAGCAGGTGGGTTCCGACTACTGCACGCTCGCCGGGGCAGTTGCAACGAGTCTTGAGGCCATCCGCGCTGACATCGATCGGAACTATCACCACACGCACGATGGTCACGTGCTAGACACGATTGCCTCCAGGCTCCGAAGAGAGGTAGATGGTCGTACTGGCGCCTACAAGATCCCGCTATATGACTACGAAGTCCATCATGTCAAATCTCTCGGTGGCGAGGTCTCCGGCCGTGGCGCAATGACTCTGGGGCAGATGCTCGAGTTCGCCTGGAATCTGCACACGTTATCTCGCGAGCGAGCTGACCAACTGACAACGGTTGTGCAGCAGCCCTGTGGCAATCACGGGCAGGCCGTCTGGTTGGGAAAGATGCTCGCGATCTACGAACTCATGTGCGGTCGGGACAAGGCTCTGGCCGTAGAGCGGTTGTCTGCGGTTATCGAGGCATGGAGGTACGAACCGGCAGAGTTTGCGCCGCGGTATGTCGAAGATATCCGCTGACATGGAAACAAGAGCATGACTCTGCGGTTCAAATTCACGATCCATACCGCCGTTGGCTCGCTTTCGGGCGAAGAAGATGCGAACGACGAAGAGCAGCTTCGCGAGTGCATGCCGGAAGACGTCGTCTCGTATTCGGTTGACGGCGTTCGCGACCGTCCGGGCATACCGCCCATTTCCAACGAGGAATTGTGGCTGAACCTGTGTTCGGCTGTGGAGAACGTCCGGTACTCGAGCACGTTGACGCCGGAGGTCGTTGCGCAGCATCAGGCCGAGCAAATGCGGGCCTTGAGAGGTCTTTGCATCCGGGTAACGACGTCGGACCGTGACTGACCAGGGAAACCTTCCTATGTCCACTGAACAACAGCCGCCGGAATTCGTGCTTGCCGGTTATGCAGGATCGACAGACTACGAGCGCCTCGCCGGGTTAGCCGCCAAGGCCAGCATCATCTGCATTGTCGATTACGACATGCCCGGTGTTGGTACGGTTCGGGACATTGCGCGCACGCAATACGCGTTGCATCGTGGGGAGGAGGTGTTCATGGTGTGTGCCCGGGGAATCTCCTATATCCATGCGTTCGGCAAGGCCGACTTCATTGGCCTGTGCGCGCTTCGGCATGTCGAATTTGTCGAGCCCCAGCAGCGCGTGGCGGCCTAACCGGGATGTGCGATTCAGACCGGATCAACATCACAGGCGTGCGCGCCTGAACCGGGTAACCGGCCCCAATTGAGCGAGAGGAGCGCAATGGACGAAACGCTGAAAGCCTTGTTCCGCTACATCAAGCGCGAGAACCGCGACCCGACGTGGCAGGGGATTCGCGATAACGTGCTTGGTGCGATCTATCACCCCGAGATGCGCTACGCCGACGTGCTGAAGGTCGTTCTGACCGCGTACACGCAAGCGCTGATGGAGCCGCGTTTTCAGTTGCCCGGCAGGCACAACGCGGCCGAAGATCTTCTGCTCGCACCGATCAAGGGTCACCACGCGATCGACTTCATGGGGCCGTCCTCGGTTGAGGTCAGCTACTCGGTCGAGCAGTTCTACGGCGCCATGATCGAGAAGATGATGGGTGATCTTCGGTGCTGCAGGATCGACTGGTGCCGCAGCGAAATCTGGCCCGAAGCGTCGCCTGCGGCCGCGCCGGCCCTCGAAAGCAGGTAGGCGAGAAATTTATGTGCGCGTATCCAGTTGCGCGCGCAGCAGCAAGGTTTGACCTGCATTGCAAACAGGAAATCGACCGGCGCGAAACGTGCCCCGTTGCCGACCGGTAGTTGGCCGAGAACCTCGACATGAACACAACGACGATCACGCGTTTTTTTGCGCCGGCCGCAGCGGCGGAGGACCGGAGCTACGATGCCCTCAGGCTCACTGAAGAAGAGTTCAGCAAGCTGTCGGGCTCAGGACATCGGTGCTGGACCACGATACCGCCGAGCCCGGCCGACATCGTGAAACGACTCGGGATCGACCAATCGCGACCGCACGACGTCTTGAAGCAACCCGGGCTTGACGATTGAGCGGGCCGGACGATCGATACCTCTGGATCGACGACATGCCGGAGCCCGAAGCCCGCGAAAAGCTCGGCGGCGACTTTGCCTATGCGATCGCGCTGGGCAAGGCCTATTGCATGCGCTGCGCACGGGAAGCGCGGCTGGCGGATGACATTGAGCGGTACGCCGCCTACCAGACTGCGGTCCGCGTCGCCCAGCTGATCGAATGGATCAACGGGCACTTTCCACCCGAGCCAACGCTTTTCAACGGTGACGGAACGCTGACCGTGGCGACGACCGTGGTCGACGCCGGCGGTCGGACCTTCATCGAGCATGACGTGATTCCCGCGACGATGCGCGCGGCTCGCGATCTGCTCGGTTACTGACGAACAGGGGGTGTCGCATGCCTGAGCGTGTGCAACTAAGGCGGACCAAGGGCTGGCGCATGCCACCGAATACGGTGAAGGTGGACCGCACGACGAAGTGGGGCAATCCGTTCGTCGTTGGCAAGGAAGCGCCCTTTCTCCCGGGTTGCGTCGTTCGGGACCGTCGGCATGCCTGGAGCCTGTACCTTGGCTTCGCGCCTCTGAATGAGCGGCTCGTCGAGGCCGCTCGTGCCGAGCTCCGAGGGAAGAATCTCGGGTGCTGGTGCCCGAAGCCCACGCAGCCATACGAGGACGATTGCTG
>SCRB01000403.1 GCA_004299545.1 Rhizobiaceae bacterium | reverse complement strand
GGTCGCACTTATTCCTGACGAAAATCGACGAGAAGCCCGATCCAGAACTAGGTGGCGACAAGAGCACTCACCAATTGGGCGGTGCGTGGTGCGAGGGTCAAGCCGATGTGTCCGTGACCGAAGGCAAGGATGACATCACTGCCACCTTTCGATGGCCGGATTACGGGGACCGAATTGGGCATCGAGGGGCGGAAGCCGAACCATGTGCGGCTCGGTTCGCCAAGATCGGGAAAAATCCGGCGAGCATTCTCCGCCAGATTCTCCACGAGGCGGGGGGTGGCGGGCGCGGCCAATCCGCCGAGTTCCACCAGGCCCGCCACGCGAAGCCGCCCCCACATCGGGCAAAAATAGAAGCCGTACGCTGTCGGACAGACCGGTCGTTCGATCGGCGGCTCAGCCATGTCGAACTCGACGTGATAGCCGCGTTCCGTATCGAGTTGGACCGGGTCATCGATCTGGGCGGCAAGCCTTCGCGAGTGAGCGCCGGCAGAGATGACTGCTGTGCGCGTACGAATCTCGAATGGGGCAGCGATGATGCGGATTCCGTTCGGCTGGCGCACGATCTCTTGCGCGGAGGCTGGGATGAATTCGACGCCCGCCTGGCGGACCGCTGCGGACAAGCGGCGCATCACTTCGCCCGGGTCGCTGAAATTGATCGCGCCTGGAAAGAACAACCCCCCACCTTCGAAAGGCGGCAACCGGGGTTCGAGTTGGAGCACTTCGCCGGCCGAAAGCAATTCCTGGGCAACGCCGTAGCCGCAGCGTAACGCGATATCGGCTCCGGCCGCCTTGAAGGCTTTTTGCGTTTCGTAGAGGTAGAGGCAACCCTTCGCCGAGAGCAGGTCCGACGCGCCGATTTCCGCTGCGAACTCTGTCCAGGCCGCCGAAGCACCGGAGAGGAGTTCGGCGATCCGGCGGGTGTTCTGCCGATAGCGGTGCGGCAGCGACTCGTAGGCAAACCGCGTCAGCCAGGGAAACAAGGTCGGCAAGGCGGACGAGCGGATCGAGAGGGGACTATTTGTGTCGAGAAGCAGGGAAACGAAGTTGCGCAGAACGGAAGGCGTCCCCACCGGGATGACGGCATAGTCCGCGATTGTTCCCGCATTGCCGTAGGACGCGCCGCTGCCGGGCTCGTTCGGCTCGATCACGACGACCTCGTGTCCGTCGGACCGCAACCGAAGCGCAATGGCCATGCCGATAACACCGCCGCCGATCACGGCCACGTCGATGGAGATACTGCTCATCTGATCCAGCGCTCAGCCGGACGCTGCGTATTTCGCGACATAGGCGCGCGTGCGCGCCTCGCGCGGCCTGTCGAGCACGTCGGTCGCGGCGCCCTGCTCGATGATCTTGCCGCCGTCGATGAACACCACCCAGTCCGACACTTCGCGGGCGAATGGCAGTTCGTGGGTGACGAGGATCATCGTCATGCCGTCCCTCGCCAGTTCCCGCATTACGCGCAACACCTCGCCGGTCGATTCCGGATCGAGCGCGGAGGTCGGCTCGTCGAACAGGAGCACGGTGGGGCCAAGCGCGAGCGCCCGCGCGATGGCCACGCGCTGCTGCTCGCCGCCCGACATGCGCTCCGGATAGGCCGTCGCCCGATGCCCAAGGCCAACGCGCTGGAGCAGGCGCACGGCGCGCTCGACCGCTTCGCGCTCGCCAATGCCTGCGGCGTGCATCTGGGCGAGAACGACGTTCTCCACTGCCGTCAGATGCGGAAAGAGATTGAAGCGCTGGAACACCATGCCGACGCGCTGGCGCAGCTTGGCCAAATCCTTGCACGTTACTGCGCCCCTTGCACAGATCGTCTCGCCATTGACCTCGATGACGCCGTCGTCCGGCTGTTCCAGCAGGTTGACGCAGCGCATCAGCGTCGTCTTGCCGCCGCCGCTCTGGCCGATGATGCTGACGATGCGGGCGGCCGGCACGTCGAGGTCGATGCCGCCGAGCACCTGCCTGCCGTCGAAGGACTTTTTGAGGCCGTGGATGGTGACCGCCGGCTTGGCGACGATCGCCGATGTCTCTCGCGCCACGTTGCCTATGTGCTGTGTCATGGGCCTAAGCTCCTCCTGCGAGCAGCGTCTTCGCCAGTTTCAGCCGCCGCCGGCGCCCAATAGACAAGGGCACACCCGCGTGGATCGTCCGCTCCAGCCACAGCAGGCACTGCGAGACCGGATAGCAGACGGCGAAATAGATGGCCGCGATCACCAGGTAGACTTCCAGCGCCCGGAACGTCTCGGAAGCGATTAGCTGCGCCTGGGTCATCAGTTCGGCGGCGGAAATCGTCACCAGCAGCGAGGTCGACTTGAGCAGGTCGACGAACATGGTGTTGGTTCCCGGCAGCGCAAGCCGCAAAGCCTGCGGCAAGACGACATGGCCGAAGGTGGTGCCGCGTCCGAGGCCCAGCGCCTGCGCCGCCTCGTTCTGGCCGGAATGGATGCCACCGATGGCGGCGCGGAAGATTTCCGACAGATAGGCCGCATAGAAGAAGATAAGGCTGAGCACACCGGCGACGAAGACGCTGAGTTTGACCCCCACAGACGGCAGGCCGAAATAGGTAACGAAGATGATCGCGAGCAGCGGGACGTTCTTGAAAATCTCCGTGTAGAGAGCGGCCGGCAGCCGCACCAGCCGCAGGCGATTGAGGCGCATGAGCGCCAGCACGAGGCCAAGCGCGGCGGCCCCGACGAAGCTGGCGATGGTGTAGGCAAGGGTCCTTAAGAGACCCCAGCCGATATTGCTTGCATAGTCGCTCCAGGGAACCTGGAGGAACCCGGTGAAAGTATGGAGAAGAGACATGGCCGCACCCCATGCTCACGGCGTGATCGAGGGCGGCGACCAATCCACGGGACGGTCTACGCCACGGCGCTGGGCCGCCATCTCCGGCGACGGAACCAGGAATTGCTTCGGATCGCCGCCCCATTTGGTGACCAGCGCCGATAACGAACCGTCCTTATACATAGCATCGATCTGATCGGAGACCGCCTTTGCGAGCTTGGGCGCTTCCTTCGATAGATAGAAGCCGGTCATGTAGGGCTGGAAATACTGATAATCGGGGTGAGCCTTGATCTCGACGGCTGTCGGAGGGGTCAGGTATTCGACCCGGAACTTCATGTCCGGCCGTTCCTTCTGCTGGTAGATGATTAGCAACGGATCAAGGAAGCCGACATCCAGCCGGCCCGATGAGAGATCCTGGAAGACGCTGTCGGCCGTCGGATAGGTGTGCGGCGATGCGTTCGGCACTTCCGCAATCGATTTCGCCCATACATAGCCGGTAACCGTGCCGAGCGCCTTGCCCTCCAGGCTCTTGACGTTTGGATAGTCGGCCGACCCATGCACAGCCATAGCCGGCGGCGAGTAATAAGGCGGGTCGGTGAACAGGCCGACCTTCTGACGGGCATCGGACCAGGCGATACCGCCGATGGTGATGTCGGTACGCCGCGACTGAACCGAGGCCAGCATGCCGGGGAAATCGGTGACGTTGACGTCCATCTTGAGACCAAGCTTGTCGGCGACCCCGGCGAGGATATCGCTGTCCAGCCCGACCAGCTTGCCGTCCTTCATCGCCGTATAGGGCATGTAAGGCTCGATCGTGACCTGCAAGACGCCAGGCTTCAGCGTTTCGAGATCTTCCGCATGCGCAACATGTGCCGCAGCCAGCAATCCAACACCAACGCCCAGCAAGGCGGCGACGCCTCCCTTGAACGACGAAAGCGACAAAATGCCCTTTCCCATCACCGAAACCTCCCTGTCATCGGATCAATATATGTGTAATATATTGAACCGTATATTATAGAAATTCGTTGTCAAGCGATTCCTTGGCGGTCAACTCGGGTTGCCCGGTACGGTGGAGATGGTGGATGGATGCGCGAATGCCAAATGAAGATGCCGCTAATGTCGAGGCAAGCTCGACGTTGGCCGAACGCACCTATCTGCAACTGCGGGAGGATATCATCACAGCAAAGTTGGCTCCGGGCACCCCGCTGCGTGAAACGGAACTCATGCGCCGGCTCGACGTAGGCCGTACGCCGGTGCGCGAAGCGCTGCTAAAACTTCAGTGCGACGGGTTCGTGGATGTCAACGGCCGCCGGGGCACATTCGTCACCAACATTGATATCAGCGATCTCTCGGCGATCTACGAAGCGCGAGCGAGAATCGAATCGTGGGCAACCCGGTTGGCGGCTGAACGCCTGCGCGAACCGGAACGGCGCGAGGCGCAAGACCTCATCAAGGAACTTGCGGCTTTTGCTGCCCCGCCGGAACGGGAGCCCTTGCTCGCGCTCGACCGGCGTATTCACCGCTTCATCTATCGAGCCGCCAAGAACCCTTATCTGTACGGCACACTCGATCACTATCACAATCTGTCGCTGCGAATCCTCCATGTGGCAACGCGGCGATTTCCGGAACTGATGCTGGGCCTCGATGCGGTCTTGCACGAGCAGACCCTCATGCTCGAGGCGGTCTGCCGCGGCGACGGCGAAACGGCCGAGCGGATCGCGCTCCATCACGTCCTCAGCTTCGAGCAGGACGTGCGAAGGGTCATTTGAGAGCGTAGTGTCGGATGAACGCTCGCGAGACACGGCCATTTGACCGCGTCGACCTCGATGCACACGACTGCAAGCATCTCCGTATCCGTGCCCATCGAAGCGGTCGGATTCCTAGTGGTCGATTTGACCTGGAACTACCGGTGTCGTTCACGCTCGGCTGTGTCCGCGTTCTCGTGCATCGCAGCTTGAATAAATGCGTGCGCAGTGGCCAATTTGGGGCCGATTCCAGACAGTCCGGTTCCGGAGATATTGGATCAATAAGCTGACGTTCAGGAATCCGACCTGATGGGCGAAATCGCTTGCGCCAAAGCGGCCGCCGGATCGAGCCCGCTCGTACCAGCCACCATAGCCTCAACTCTTGCTTTCAAAGAGGTCACAGATCACCTCTCGGCAAAGTCTCATGCTTTCGATCGAGCCCTGGGGCAGAAGATGCGGATTTCCATGCGAGAGATGATCGCGAAGCATCGGAATGGCATCCAGGATGCAGACACATTCTCCGCCGAATGACGGCGGAGCACTGTACTTTTCTCTTTTCAAATAGCCGTTCACGACGGCGGACTTGAGGAGCTTCCGAAGGCCCGGGCTTCGGGTTGTGCCGGGAGGAGCAGCGTCCAGCCGGAGCCGCAACGCCAGTTCCAGGGTCGCAAAGCTGTGCCTTTCAGCGAGAGTGGTGAACTCGTAGCAAAACCATGAATAGACGAATGCGTTTCGCCCAACGTCAAATTCATCGCGAACGCCGGCGGGCACGGTATCGGGCAACTCAAGCGGCGCGACCATCGCATGCAGATCGACCTGGCTCATCGGGCGCACAACTCCGGAAGGCTCGGTTACGACCACGGCATCGAATCGCTGGTCACTATTCAACAGGGCAGAGATGGGCTTAAGCATGATCGCCTCCGAACGCGCACGATATAGCCGCGGTGTCCGGTCGATCTCAAAGGAAAAAAGCACTTGGCCGGGGGTGCCCTGAAGACGCACAGTCGCTCAAGCAGTCTTCAAGGGGGACAATGACCGTGGGGCTGAATATTGCTCAGGCAAAGGCCGAGTTTGCACGCTTGACCGCTTCCGGAGTGGTCGGATTCCACACCCATGTGGAAGCTACGGAGATATTTGTGGTGCGTGGCGGCGACCCGACGCCGTTCAACGTGTTCTCAATTTTCGTAGCGGAAGAGCACGGTGAGACAACGGCTTCCAAGGCAGAATACCTGGGAAAGCGGATACGCCTTGGATCACTGAAGGGTTGGACATTCGGCATAAAGCGATCCCTCTTTCCACTTGCTGGGGTGATCCAATCGTTCGATGCTCTTGAGAATGCCGGCGAATGGAAGCCGTCTGGTTCCCTGCTGCATGTTGGACCAGTTGTTGCCGCGCCGCCCCAATTCGTCCCGGCTGACGCTACGACGCCGGCCGCGTGGAATCACGTTCTCAAGAACAACTTCTGGGCTGGCTCATACATCCTTGAGCTGGCCGATCCCGAGAAAACTACGCTTCAATCACTCATCGACAGTCCGGTTACCTTGCAGGAGCTTTCCGCGGCCATTGCCGAGCGCGTTCCCATCAGTATCGCAAGTCTGTCGGACCGCCTAGGGAACCTCATCTTTCAGATTCCTGCTTCGATCATTGTCACCCGGTTCGGCCGCGACCGCGTTTCTGGTGACGCGACGGTGAACCTTGCATGGCACCCCAAGGCGATCCCCCGTGCCCTCAGAGCCACATGCGGCATGGAATTCGACAATGTGGTCGTTGGATATGCCTCCGCCGAAATACGAGGCGGCACCTCGATGGTGCTCCCGATGGCTGACGGACCAGGAATGCTGCGGGGAACGATTTGGGACGATCTGAATGGGCTTGTTCTCGCCGCAACGGGCAAAACAGCGTTCATACGCAGGATCGGCCTGACCATGCACGCTATCGACCCTGAACCACGCGTGTTCATCCTCAAAGATACGTCGGGCAACAACCAGTCAATACGCGTTGCTCTGTCGCGCGGCAGCCCGACCACAATCGGTCCCGTGATTGATGATCGCATGGAAGATTGGACGAGAAGGCGCATTTATCGTGATGAAGCGGCCCGCCTTGCCGCTGAAAAGATATTTGTTCAATACAGGCCGCGAGTTGGCCCGTTTGACCAGCATGAACGGGCGCTTGAAGACGTTCGTACTCTCATAAATCGCTACGGGGAATATGGCGCATGGCTATGGGACCCTTATCTCAACGCCGATGATGTCCTGCGAACGCTGTTCTATTGTGTTCATGCCAGCGCGCCACTACGGGCACTGACTGCCGCCCAGGCCATTCCTCCACCGCGTCGGGTGACGGCAGGTGCAAAGGTATCGGCACGGTTGGCGGCATGCATAAAGACCACATTGGCCTCCTTGAGTAAGTCGAGAACGCCACAGTACTCATTTGCCGATGCGCAGCGTGACGTTTTCCGGGCTGCCAATTCGAACCTGCGGGGACTCAATCTCGAATTCCGAATGAAAGTCGGGCCGGCCGGCTGGGCGTTTCATGACCGCTTTCTGATCTTCCCGCAGAGGAATGGCGGGGCGCTTGCATGGTCTCTCGGAACGTCAGTCAACAGCATGGGGCGGCAGCACCATATACTTCAGCGTGTAGATGATGGCCAACTCATCGCTGATGCATTCGACGAACTCTGGAACGTACTTGACCAGCCAGAGCACCTGATTTGGAAGGCGCCATGAGTGCCTATCATGATCTTATTGTCGAATCGGTGCGAGAGTCCGTTGCGGCAGGAGGTTCAGCGCCACCGGACAGGCTTCTCACCGATATTGTCGATGCAGAGCGACCGCTCGAAGCCTTGTTCGACTTCGACGTCAGCAACTCCCTGTTCGATGCCTTATATCAGGATTTTGACGTGCTGCGGAGGGCACAGGCGAGACTACCTGTTCAGCCTGCTGATGTTACGCGTTGCGCTGCACTGATCCGCTGGTTCAAGAACGCGGTGTCAAGGTGGCGTCCCGGAGATGACCCAAGGCAAGAGAAATTGACGTCGATAGTAGTCACGGCACAGGCACTCGACTATCAGAATCAACTCTGGCCTCTCCTTTCGGGGCTCATCGGCCGCAATGTTGACCTCGCGGAAGCTTTCGGGCGAATTGTTGGGTCTCTTGCGGTCGAATTCGCCCAACGTGACATGCAACTGGTTCCCATCTGGGAAAGCGAAGCCAGCCAACATTTGAAGGACGCTGAAGAGGCTGGCGACTGGAGCACGATCGGCGAGCGTTGGATGCCGTTCCGGCAACTTATTTTTCCCAATGCTGTGCAAACGCAAGCCGTTCGTTTTCTCTTTCAATTTGATCGTGATCGCCTCGTCACTGCGCTCGCCGGGGTTCGGCAAACGGGAGTTGCGATGCTCGTGGCCCGCACCCTGAGGACTGAACAGCGACTTGAAATCGGAGGCGAGAGCCGCAACGCATTCATCGAATTCGCAAGCGTCTACGAAACTCTCACGAACCGCGAGCCTCTTCACGTGCCGCCTAGCAGTGAGGCAAGGCTATTGGCGGTTATTCTGGACAAGGTTGCCCGCGACGAGCAGCGCTGGATCGGCTGGATGAGATTTTTCAACGCTTATCCACAACGGTATCCAGCACTCCAGGTTCCGCTTGGTCATTGCCTCGCAAATGCGCCAGAGCATGCAATTCCGGCCTACGTCAATTCGATCGTGCTGTCTCCCAAGAAGCCCGGTCCGGATCAGGGTCGGCGCAGTGTTGCCGAATGCCTGGCGGCGTTTCGCGCCCTCGCATGCCCCGAGCGCAGAAGCGCCCTATGGACACTCACGCACAATCTCTGGGCCGACTGGCAGTTCGACCGTGCCAACCCGGCCACGCATCTTTTTGAGGCAAACTGGTCAGATCTGGACTACGCAGTCGTTGGCTATGCGTGCGAATGCATGGATCAAGCGGAGCGGGACGCCGTCCAGGATTCAATCCGACACGATTTGGGCCAGCTCAATGATCAATGGCACGTCTCTCTGACCGACATGATCACGGCGTGGAATCGGCTCCTCTCGCAATTTCAACCGTATGCGCGTGCTTCGCAGGTCCTGAAAACGGGCGGAGATTGGCTCAGCGATAGCCGGGTCTATCTGCCCTTCGATCCGTCGACGGATATGTACCTTGTCATGAAATATCGGTCGGTCTAGCGTCAGAATCTTCGTGTGTTAATTCCAACCAAGACCGACCCGGCGTTCTCCGAGAAGTGACTTGCTTTCAATTGTCTTTCGGGTCCTGTGCGACGGTCAGACGGGGTCAAAAAGAATGGTGGCAATAGAAGCTTTGGAGAACTCCCGCCCAAAGTTGACCGCCAGCAACTGGCACCGTCTGGTGATGGGTGACCGGAATCGATCTTACGAGCCTGAAAATGATTTCCAACGACATCTTCATTGAACTGCTGACAGCCGGCCTCAACAGGCGCACCATGCCTGAAGCGGATGTGGAGTGGGACGTGACCGTAGATGGTCGCCAATTCGATGTGCTCGTCACCCATAAGTTCGGAATGCACAAGGTTATCATTGCTTTCGAAGTTAAGGATAAGAAGCGCGCGGTATCGGTCGACCAGATCGACGCTTTCGTTACCAAGGTAACGGACATCGGTGCTAATAAAGCAGTCTTCGTCTCGACAAGTGGCTTCCAATCCGGCGCCATCAAGACAGCCAAGCGACACCATATGGACCTTGCGACATCCAGCTAAACGCCGCCCGATCGCTGCATATTCCCGTCGACGAGGTGTTGACCGCTCCTGATACCTATTTTGCTCGAAATGGTCGCGTTTGTCAGATCGAAGTGCGGTTCACCGGCACGGAGGCCAAGACGTTACGTGGCAATGCAAGAATCGAAGCTTCCTCTTTCTCGAAGCCTGTTCGCTATGAAAACGTAATAACCGGTGAAAGTTTCGAGTCCGATATAATCGATCTCCCGATTGGCCCCCGCGCACCCAAGGTCGGCGGATACTATTTCCAGTATTTTCCCTTGAGATATTTTTACTGCGCGAGGGTAAGCAAGGGTTTGATGGAGCTGTACATGGTTGAAAGCTTTCAGAATGCCCAACTAATTCAGTGCAGTTTTACCCAAGAGATCAGGTACATCGCCCATTACATCCCGCTCAACGACCGCAAGATCGAGAATCGCCTTCACGACCGTCTTAAGCGCATACAGTCCGATATGTAGTCTCTATCGAGGGGGCATATGACAGTTGCCGAATTAATTAGGCATGGAATCGGTGCGAGGCGCACATTGCCCCGACGTTTTTCGCCGGTGGCATTAAATGTGATGGCTGATACTAAATGCTGGGCGTTGGCCGATGGAACGAGCCGAACTTAAGAAAATCACCTATCTAAATCCCGACGCTATCGGCGATAGAAGCCTTTTGCTGATGCCGTTATGGGACAGCAAGGAGTGGCACCAATGGTGTCCGGCGTCAGCGCTGATGGGACCAAGTGGCTTAACTGAGAGCGGAGGATTTCTGGTTCATCGTAGCCTTTCAAAGGAGCGAAGATGAGACAGAAATCCGGAACCGGAAAAGCGCCGGCAGAGCAGGTCATCAAGGACATCCGCCGCGCGACCCGCAAGCAGTATTCGGCCGAGGAGAAGATCCGCATCGTGCTGGAGGGCCTTCGCGGCGAGGAGTCGATCGCGGCGCTGTGCCGTCGCGAGGGGATTGCCGAGAGCCTGTATTACACATGGTCGAAGGAATTCCTGGAAGCCGGCAAGAAGCGCCTGGCCGGCGATACCGCCCGTGCCGCCACCAGCGACGAGGTGAAGGTGCTGCGCAAGGAGGCTCGCGATCTCAAGGAGGTCGTCGCCGAACAGGCGCTGGAATTGCGGATTCTTAAAAAAAGCATGATCGCGGATGGGGGCAACGACGAATGAGATACCCCGCATCCGAGAAGCAGGAGATCATCCGGCTGGTCGAGAACTCGCACCTGTCGGCGCGGCGCACATTGCAAAAGCTCGGCGTTCCGCGATCGACCTTCAACCGTTGGTATGACCGCTTCCTTGCTGGTGGCATCGATGCGCTGGAAGACCGCAGACCCCGGCCGAACCGGGTCTGGAACCGCATCCCCGAGGAGAAGCGCGACCAGATCATTGAGCTGGCGTTGAACAAGCCGGAGCTGTCGCCCCGAGAACTGGCGGTCACCTTCACCGACACGAGGGGCTACTTCATCTCGGAATCCTCGGTCTACCGCCTGCTCAAGGCCCACGACCTGATCACCAGTCCGGCCTTCATCGTCATCAAGGCCGCCGACGAGTTCCATGACAAGACGACAGCGCCGAACCAACTCTGGCAGACCGATTTTACCTATCTGAAGGTGATCGGCTGGGGATGGTTCTATCTCTCGACCGTGCTCGACGACTTCTCCCGCTACATCATTGCCTGGAAGCTGTGCACCACGATGAAGGCCGGGGACGTCACCGACACGCTGACCATGGCGCTGCAGGCTTCCGGCTGCGGCAGCGCCAGGGTGGTACAGCGGCCGCGGCTGTTGTCCGACAACGGCCCGTCCTACGTCTCTTCCGACCTGGCCGCATGGCTATCCGACAAAGGCATGCAACATACGCGTGGTGCGCCCTGCCATCCCCAGACCCAGGGCAAGATCGAGCGATGGCACCGGACGCTGAAGAACCGCATCCTGCTCGAAAACTACTTCCTGCCAGGCAATCTCGAGCGGCAGATCACCACCTTCGTCGACCATTACAACCACCGCCGATACCACGAGAGTATCGGCAATCTCACTCCGGCCGACGTCTACTTCGGGCGCGGCGACATCGTCATGCTGGAAAGAGAAAGGATCAAACGCGAAACCATCAGAAAACGCCGCTTGCTTCATCGAAAAGCGGCCGCCTAATATGACAACCCTGATGGCCCAGAGCCTCCGTTAGCTCACGCCGCCAGTGGTCCCAAAATCCCTGACGACGGACACCTCGTCACCGTGGCGCGCTCGGTTTTCGATCTTCTCCAGGAAATCATCGCCACGGTGTGGAATACACGCGTGCGGCTTCTGGATGAAGCCCAAGAGAGAGTTCGGCGCGCCCGCGCGGTTCCGCCTGGATTTACCAAGATGGCGGTGGTCGGCCGCGACAGCCCGCGCACGGCGGCAGACCTTATCGCGCGGCATGCGCTTCCGCCTGTCCTGGCGGAAGCCTATATCAGTCATGCGCCATTTTTCATCTCGCTGCTGAAGATACGGGACGGGTTCGTTCATGGTGGGTCACGCGTGGAGGCGGTGTATGTGACCGAGAAAGGCTTCTGCGTCGATCCAAAGCGGCGGCCATTCAGCGACGTCGCCTGGACGGAAGCACACCATTATAACGAAAACATTGTCTCGCTCCTTCCATGGATCGCGCATATCATTTTTGGAACGGTGGAAGCCTGCAACAATCTTGCGGCAACATTCGCCAGCGTGGTGTCGCTGCCCGATGAGATTGCACCCGGACACCGCGTCTTCATCCGCGACCCTGCCAACCTTGCGCTGATTGAGCTTCTGGCTATCGGCAATGGTCAAGCATCCTGGTGGAACGAGGGTTCGGCATCGTCGGCCGG
>SCRB01000402.1 GCA_004299545.1 Rhizobiaceae bacterium | reverse complement strand
GCCATGTCTCCATGGTGTCGCCGGCAGTGAAAGGCGTTATCTGCGGCCTCGGTCCACTCGGCTATATCCTCGGCCTGCGGGCGATCGCGGCATCTTTATAAATATCATCGACGAGGGGTCAGTCATGCCGACCAATAAAAAGAACGATATCGATCAGCAACTCATACGTGACCTTGCCGGTATATTGAACGACACGAGCCTGACCGAAATCGAGGTCGAATATGGCGACCTGAAGGTGCGCGTCTCGCGCCAGTCGCCCGTCACGCAGGCCTATGCCCTGCCGCCCGCATCCATCGGCGCTGCTTCGCTGCCGCAGCAGGCCGCTTCAGCAACCACCGCCCCAACCGGTGCCGATGCAGCCCGGAAAAATGCCGTCCCCTCGCCCATGGTCGGTACCGCCTATTCCGCTCCTGCCCCCGGCGCAGCCGCCTTCGTCGAAGTCGGCCAGACCGTCAAGGAGGGCCAGACATTGCTCATCATCGAAGCCATGAAAACCATGAACCAGATTCCCTCGCCGCGTGCCGGCACGGTGAGCGCGATCCTGTTCGAGGACGGCCAGCCGGTAGAGTATGGTGAGCCGCTCGTGGTCATAGAGTGACGGCGGGGCAGGTCACAAAAATGTTCCAGAAGGTCCTGATCGCCAACCGCGGGGAAATCGCGCTCAGGATATTGCGCGCCTGCAAGGAACTCGGCATCCAGACGGTCGCGGTCCATTCCACCGCCGACGCCGACGCGATGCACGTCCGGCTCGCCGATGAAAGCGTCTGCATCGGGCCGCCGCCGTCGCGTGAAAGCTATCTCAACATCCACCAGATCGTCGCCGCCTGCGAAATCACCGGCGCGGATGCCATCCACCCCGGCTATGGCTTCCTTTCCGAGAACGCGAAATTCGCCGACATCCTCGCCGCGCACGGCATCACCTTCATCGGCCCGTCGGCGGAGCATATCCGCATCATGGGCGACAAGATCGAGGCGAAGAGAACCGCGAAACGGCTTGGCATTCCTGTCGTACCCGGCTCCGACGGTGCCGTCACCGACGAGAAGGAAGCCGGTCGGATCGCCGCCGAGATCGGCTATCCCGTCATCATAAAAGCCTCTGCCGGCGGCGGTGGACGCGGCATGAAGGTGGCGCGCAGCGAAGACGACCTCGCAATCGCGCTCGCGACCGCGAGGTCGGAAGCAAGCGCGGCCTTCGGCGACGACGCCGTCTATATCGAGAAATACCTTGAAAAACCGCGCCATATCGAGGTTCAGGTCGTCGGCGACGGCATGGGGCGCGCGGTCCATCTCGGCGAGCGCGACTGCTCGCTGCAACGCCGGCACCAGAAGGTCTGGGAGGAGGCGAATTCCCCCGCACTCAATGCCGAGGAACGCGACCGGATCGGCATGACGGTGGCGAATGCAATCGCCGATCTCGGCTATTCGGGCGCGGGAACGATCGAATTCCTCTACGAGGATGGCGGTTTCTACTTCATCGAAATGAACACCAGATTGCAGGTGGAGCATCCCGTCACCGAGGCCGTGACCGGCATCGATCTCGTGCATGAGCAGATCAGGGTGGCGTCGGGCGGCGGCCTTTCGGTCCGGCAGGAAGACATCCATTTCAACGGCCATGCCATCGAATGCCGCATCAATGCCGAGGATCCGCGCACCTTCACGCCGTCGCCCGGCACGATCACCCATTTTCATACGCCGGGCGGGCTCGGGATAAGGGTCGATTCCGGCGTCTATTCCGGCTACCGCATCCCGCCCTATTACGACAGCTTGATCGGCAAGCTGATCGTCCACGGCCGCAACAGGGTGGAAGCGATGATGCGGCTGAGGCGGGCGCTCGATGAATTCGTCGTCGACGGGATCAAGACCACCTTGCCGCTTTTCCAGGACCTGATCGCCAATCCGGATATCGCCAATGGCGATTATGACATACACTGGCTGGAAAAATATCTGGCCGGGGAGAAAAAGGATTAGGATCAGCGGGGCTGACCATGTCGCGTCCCTTCGCCCCCGGATACAGGATACCGCCCGACCTGCTTCTCAAAGCCTATGCGAGCGGCGTTTTTCCGATGGCGGAGAGCGCCGCTGATCCGGAGGTTTTCTGGGTGCGGCCGGAAACCCGCGGCATCATTCCGCTTGACGGCTTCCATCTGCCGAAGAGCCTGAGAAAAATCATCCGCCAGGACCGCTTCGCGATCCGTTTCGATCACGATTTCGCCGGGATTATCGCAGGTTGCGCCGAAAAGAGACCCGGCCGCGAAAGCACATGGATCAACAGGCCGATCAGGGAAGCCTATGAGGGTCTTTTCGAACGCGGCCATTGCCATACCGTGGAGGCATGGCGCGGCGAAAGGCTGGTCGGCGGCCTTTACGGCGTAACGCTCGGCCGCGCCTTTTTCGGCGAAAGCATGTTTTCGCGCGAACGCGATGCCTCGAAAGTGTGCCTCGCCGCCCTGGTGGAGCGGCTGAACGAACGCGGTTTCACGCTTCTCGACACACAGTTCACCACGGAGCATCTCAAACGTTTCGGCGCGATCGACGTACCACGCGGCAAATATGAAAAGATACTGGAAGAGGCGGTCAGGGGCGAGCCGGCTGCGTTTGCGTAAAGCCGCTCTCGCCTACACCAGTTCCACGTCCACGACGCCCGGAACGGCCTTGATCGCCGCGGCAATTCGCGGATTCAACTGGTAGCGGTTCGGGAGTTCGACCTCGATCTCGCCCGCTCCGCCTTCCTTGATGACGACAAGGCTCACCTGTCCCTCGCCGCGATCGCCGAGCCGGTTCGACAGCGCGCCGAGCGGCTTGTCGTCGCGCAGATAGATGCGCATCGCCTGCTGGAGACGGCTCGCCTCGGCATCGAGGGCCTGCGCGGACTGGATACGCAGACCGATGCCCTCCGGCCGGTCCTCGGCTGAAACGGTAACAATAACGGAGGCACCGGGCTCCAGCAGGTCGCGATACTGCGCCAAGGTTTCGGAGAACAGGACCGCCTCATACTGGCCGCTGACATCGGAGAATTGCACGACACCCATCTTGTTGCCGGTGCGCGTCTTGCGTTCCTGCTTCGAGGTGACGGTTCCCGCCAGCCGGCCGGCCGAAGCGCCGCGCTTCACGGCGAGCGCGAATTCGGCCCAGTTCTGGACACGCATCTTTTCGAGCACCGTCTTGTAGGCATCGAGCGGATGCGCCGAAAGATAAAAGCCGACCGCGGTGAATTCGCGATGCAGCTTTTCCGCCGGCAGCCATGGTTCGACGGAAGGCAGATGTAGTTGCCGATGGCCGGAAGCAAACGATGAAGCACCAAATGGCGCTTCAAATATTCCGGGACCGAAGAAATTCCCTTGACCTACTGCTGTGTCATCCGAAATCGATGCTGCCAGTCCCATCATACGATCAAGCCCGGTCATCATCGAGGCGCGGTCGTGGCCGAAGCAGTCCAGCGCACCGGCCTGGATGAGGCTCTCGAAGACGCGCTTGCCGGCAATTTTCGGATCGATGCGTTCGCAGAAATCCTCGAGACTCGCGAAAGGCCCCTCGCCCCGCCTTTCGACGATATGCTCGACGGCGGCGTCGCCGACGCCCTTGATCGCCGCCAGCGAATAGAAGATGCGGTTTTCGCCGACCTCAAAATCGCGGTAGGATGTCATCACGGAGGGCGGAACGACCTCGATGCCGAGGCGCAGCGCATCCTGCCGGAAATCATTCAGCTTGTCGGTGTTCGACATGTCGAGCGTCATCGACGCAGCGAGGAATTCGACCGGATAGTGTGCCTTCAGATAGGCCGTCTGGTAGGAGACGAGAGCATAGGCGGCCGCGTGGCTCTTGTTGAAGCCGTAATCGGCGAACTTGGCCAGAAGATCGAAGATCATGTCAGCCTGCGGCTTATCGACGCCGCGCTCGACGGCGCCCTCGACAAAGCGGGTGCGCTGCTTGTCCATCTCGGCGCGGATCTTCTTGCCCATGGCGCGGCGCAAAAGGTCGGCTTCGCCGAGCGAATAGCCGGAAAGCTCCTGCGCGATCTGCATCACCTGTTCCTGGTAGACGATGACGCCCTGCGTCTCCTTGACCAGATGATCGATCTTCGGATGGATGGAGGCGACCTCCTCCTGTCCGTTCTTCCTGGCATTATAGGTCGGTATGTTCTCCATCGGCCCCGGACGATAGAGCGCGACCAGCGCGATGATGTCCTCGATGCGGTCGGGTTTCATGCCGAGCAACGCCTTGCGCATGCCCGCACTTTCAACCTGGAACACGCCAACGACCTCGCCGCGGGACAGCATCGCATAGGTTTCCGGGTCGTCCAGCGGGATCGTCGCAAGGTCGATCTCGATGCCCCGACGCCTGATGAGCTTCACCGCCGTATCCAGCACGGTCAGCGTCTTGAGGCCGAGAAAGTCGAATTTCACCAGCCCCGCCTGCTCGACGAATTTCATGTTGAACTGGGTGACGCCCATGTCGGAGCGCGGATCGCGGTACATCGGTACCAGTTCCGAAAGCGGCCGATCGCCAATGACGATGCCGGCGGCATGCGTCGAGGCATGGCGGTAGAGGCCTTCCAGCTTTCGCGCGATCGCCAGCAGCGTCTCGACGATCGGCTCTTTCTCGATTTCCTCGGCGAAGCGCGGCTCGCCCTCGATCGCCTGGGCGAGCGAAACCGGGTGGGCCGGGTTCTGCGGCACCATCTTGCACAGCCTGTCCACCTGCCCATAGGGCATTTGAAGGACACGGCCGACATCGCGGAGAACGGCACGCGCTTGCAGCGTTCCGAAGGTGATGATCTGGCCGACCTGGTCGCGGCCATAGCGGCCCTGCACGTAGCGGATCACCTCTTCGCGCCGGTCCTGGCAGAAATCGATGTCGAAATCCGGCATCGAGACACGCTCGGGATTGAGGAAGCGCTCGAAGAGAAGCGAAAAGCGCAGCGGATCGACATCGGTGATCGTCAGCGACCAGGCGACCAGCGAGCCGGCGCCGGAACCGCGGCCGGGACCGACGGGAATGCCATGCGCCTTCGCCCATTTGATGAAATCGGAGACGATCAGGAAATAACCCGGAAACTTCATGCGTTCGATGATGCCGAGTTCGAATTCGAGACGCTTGCGGTAATCCTCCTCGGTGAAGCCGGCCGACATGCCGTGCCTGGCGAGGCGGTGTTCGAGGCCCGCCCATGCCTGCCGCTTCAGTTCTTCCGCTTCGGCCGCCTCGGCCTTCTCCGCATCCGCCAGATCGCCGGCGGTGAACCGCGGCAGGATCGGCTTGCGCGTCTTCGGGAAATAGGAGCATCGCCGCGCGATCTCCACCGTATTGTCGATCGCCTCCGGCAGGTCGGCGAAAAGGGCGATCATCTCCTTTTGCGTCTTGAGATAATGGTCAGGCGTCACCCGGCGACGTTCATCGACCGCGATCACGGTTCCTTCCGCGATCGCCATAAGCGCATCATGCGCATCGAAATCCTCTCGCTTGAGGA
>SCRB01000046.1 GCA_004299545.1 Rhizobiaceae bacterium | reverse complement strand
CATCAAGGCGCGGTGGCGTGCCGGTTTTCAAGCGCCCGAGCGCAAAACCGGCACGCTCCAGCACCAGGGAAAGCCCGAGGGAAGGATTTTCGCCATAGCGCCCGGCGGGAAAGCGTCGCTCACCAATATGAATAAGGCCGCGAAGAAATGTGCCCGTGGTGAGTACGACGGCACCGCACTGTATGACGCGATCGCCGGACAGGTGCACAGAATGGCCATGCCCGTCGGGCTGCCGGATATCGAGCGCCTCGCCTTCAATGACGTCCAATTGCGGCTGTGCCTCGATCGCGGCCTGCATCGCCGATTTGTATAATTTGCGGTCGGCCTGCGTGCGTGGGCCGCGGACTGCCGGCCCCTTGCGCCGATTAAGCAGCCGGAACTGGATGCCGGCGGCGTCGGCGACTCGACCCATCAGGCCGTCAAATGCGTCGATCTCGCGGACCAGATGGCCTTTTCCCAACCCGCCGATGGCCGGATTGCAGGACATCGCGCCAATGCCGTCTTTCGCCATGGTAACAAGCGCCGTCGAGGCGCCATACCGCGCAGCAGCTGACGCAGCCTCGCAGCCGGCATGGCCGCCGCCGATAACAACAACATCGTAACGTGTGAGCATGGCGTCTTTCCGTTCGCTCGTCTGATGTCTCCCCCGTCGCCGGCTGTCAAGGCGTTTGAGTCTCACGTGAGGAAAGCGGTGCCCTATCCGATGTTTCACGTGAAACAGACCGCCGGTGATCTCCGCCATCATGGCGCGCCGCATCGGCGTTGTTTCACGTGAATCATTTGCCGATGCAGAAGCTCGAAAATACCACGTCGAGAATGTCCTCGGCGCCGATCTTCCCGACGATCCGTCCAAGCGAATCGCCTGCCTCGCGCAAATCTTCTGCTCTCAACTCCAGCTCTCGCGGCGCGTCATGAGCAGCAGCTTTCAAGCAATCGCGGCAACGCAACAGATGCTCCACGTGCCTCGCCCTGCTGGGCAAGATGTCTCCCGCTGGGCCGGCCTCTTTGGCTGCCCATCGCGAGAGCATCTCGAGAAGAAAAGGGATCCCCTCACCGGTTCTGGAGGAGATCTCGACGTCGAACAGATCGGGTGTGGTGTGGCGCCGCAAATCCGATTTCGTGCCCACGCGGAACGTTTTCTGGCCCGGGAAAAGGGCCGTGAGCCTGCCCTCCGCGGTCATATCGGCAACGAGCAAAACGAGGTCCGCCTGCCGCCCCTTCTCAAGCGCCCGCTCGATCCCGATCGCCTCGACGGGGGCCGCTCCGTCCCTTATGCCCGCCGTATCGGTCAGGATAACCTTGTTGCCGTCAAGGTCGAGCGCCACCTCCACCAGGTCGCGTGTCGTCCCCGGTTCGTCCGTGACGATGGCGACATCGCGCTTGGCGAGCGCATTCAACAGGCTCGATTTGCCGGCATTGGGTGCGCCGACAATGACCACGCTCAATCCGTCGCGGATGATCTCCGCGCGATGAAAATTCGCTATATGCGCGTCGACCTCCCCAGCGAGCGCGTCGACTTCGCTCCAGATCGCCTCGGCCACCGATCCAGGCACGTCCCCCTCGTCGGAAAAATCCAGATCGGCTTCGATCATGGCCCGCGCGCGAATGATCCGTTCCCGCCAGGAAAGATAGAGATCAGCCTGTTGGCCGCCGGCATTCGACAAGGCGAACCGCCTCTGCGCTTCCGTTTCAGCCGCCACGAGGTCGCCGAGGGCCTCCGCCCCGGTCAGATCGACCTTGCCGAGGAGAAATGCACGTCGCGTGAACTCGCCGGCCTCTGCCTGACGGAGCCCCTCCCGGCTGCGCAGAAGATCAAGCATCGCCCTGACCACCGCGGGGCCGCCATGGAGATGGAACTCGGCCATGTCCTCACCCGTGAAGCTGCGGGGGCCGGCAAAAAACAGGACAAGAGCACGGTCGATCAAGTCACCGCCGGCGGTTCTGATCGGCCTGACGGCCGCCACCCTCTCCTGTGGCAACGCCCCGGTGCAGGCTTGAAGGACCTGTGGCACATGTGGGCCAGAAAGCCGCAAGACCGCAATGCCGGCTGGCAGCCTGCCGCTGGAAAGCGCATAGATCGTATCGCGAAAGAAAAGTTGCCGCCTCTCCATATTCGCCCTAGCCTTGTTACCTCTCTCGTTCGAAAGACGATCCATGCCCTTGCCTGCCCGAAATCTGCTGGATTCGGAAACCAGTCCCTATCTCCTCCAGCACAAGGATAATCCTGTTCATTGGCGTCCGTGGACAGCCGGCGCCCTAGACGAGGCACGGGAGCAGGGCCGTCCCATCCTCCTGTCGGTCGGCTATGCGGCCTGCCATTGGTGTCATGTCATGGCGCATGAAAGCTTCGAAAATCAAGAGGTGGCCGACGTCATGAACCGCCTCTTCGTCAACATAAAGGTCGATCGCGAAGAGCGCCCCGACATCGACCAGATCTACATGGCTGCCCTCAACGCGACCGGCGAGCAGGGCGGTTGGCCGCTTACCATGTTCCTCACTCCCGGCGCGAAACCTTTCTGGGGTGGAACCTATTTCCCA
>SCRB01000401.1 GCA_004299545.1 Rhizobiaceae bacterium | reverse complement strand
CCTCCGGGATGGATGGCGACAAATGATGGCACACCATCAGCATGTCGAGATGTTCCGTCACCGTGTTCGCCGTATAGGGCCGCGTCGGGTTGGTCGAGGACGGGATGACGTTCGGCAGTCCGCATACCTTGATGATGTCGGGCGCATGACCGCCGCCCGCGCCCTCGGTGTGGAAAGCGTGGATCGTCCGGTCCTTGAAGGCGGCGATCGTGTCCTCGACGAACCCGCTTTCGTTCAGCGTATCGGTGTGGATCATCACCTGTACGTCGTGCTCGTCCGCGACCGAGAGGCAGCAGTCGATGGCTGCCGGCGTCGTACCCCAATCCTCGTGAAGCTTGAGCGCGCAGGCCCCGCCCCTGATCATCTCGACCAGTGCCTCGGGCCGCGAGGCATTGCCCTTGCCGGAAAGACCGAGATTGATCGGGAAGCCGTCGAAGGAGCGGATCATCCGGCCGAGATGCCACGGACCGGGCGTGCAGGTGGTCGCCAGCGTGCCGTGTGCGGGACCGGTGCCACCGCCGAGCATAGTGGTGACGCCCGACATCAGCGCCTCCTCGATCTGTTGCGGACAGATGAAATGGATATGCGCGTCGATGCCGCCGGCGGTCAGGATACGGCCTTCCCCGGCGATGATCTCGGTACCGGGGCCGATGACGATATCGACGCCGGTCTGCGTGTCGGGATTGCCCGCCTTGCCGATGGCGACGATCTGCCCGCCCTTGAGGCCGACATCCGCCTTGACGATGCCCCGATGGTCGACGATCAGCGCGTTGGTGATGACGGTGTCCATGGCGCCTTCGCTCCGCGCGGCCTGGCTCTGGCCCATGCCGTCGCGGATGACCTTGCCGCCGCCGAACTTCACCTCCTCGCCATAGGTGGTGAAGTCTTTCTCGACTTCGATGAAAAGCTCCGTGTCGGCGAGGCGGACCCGGTCGCCGACCGTCGGCCCGTACATCTGCGCATAGGAGGAGCGCGTTATCCTTGTCACCATCAGAGCCTCCCCATCACCCGGGCATTGAAGCCATAGACGCGACGGCTCCCGCCATAGGGTACCAGCCGCACTTCCCGCTTCTGGCCGGGCTCGAAGCGCACCGCCGTGCCGGCGGCGATGTCGAGCCGCATGCCGCGCGCCGCCGCGCGGTCGAAGTCGAGCGCACCGTTGACCTCGAAGAAATGATAGTGAGAGCCGACCTGCACCGGCCGGTCCCCGCGATTGGCGACCGTCAGCACGATCGCTTCCCTGTCGGCATTGAGTTCGATCTCGCCTTCGGCCGTAATGATCTCGCCGGGTATCATGGGAGCCTCAGAATGCGCCGAAGACGAGGCCGACGCCGATTGCCGCGCAGGCGGCTCCCGCCGCGCGCGTCAGGACGCGGTATTTCAGCCCGGAAGCAAGGCCGGCGGCGATGCCGACCAGATGGAGCATGATGGTGGCGAGTGCGAAGCCGGCCATGTAATCCAGCCCGGCAGCGTTTTCCGGCACCTCCGTCCCGTGCGCATGGCCATGAAGCAGCGCGAAGACGCCTATGATCGCGATGCCCGCCGAGACCGGCAGGTCCACCGCGAGCGCCACGAGCAGCCCGAGCACGACGACCGAGGCGAGGATGCCCGGCTCGACGAACGGCATAGGGACGTGCGCCATGCCGAGAGCCGCGCCGCCGAGCATGACGCCGACGAAAGCAAGCGGCCAGGCCCAGATCGCCTTGCCCCCCTTGAGTGCCGCCCAGAGGCCGACCGCTATCATCACCGTCAGATGGTCGAGCCCGGAAAGCGGATGCATGAAGCCGGCCGGGAAAGATGATGTCGGGCCGATGCCGACATGGGCGTAGGCGGGCAGCGTCGCAGCGGGCAGCAGCAATGCGGCCAGCGCCAGTTTCTTGAGCGAATCGGTGGTCATCGGAAGGTCCTTCTCTGCGGCAGTGGCTTCGGTATTCAGGCGGCGTCGCGGCCGCCGCAACCATCCGGCTTGAAGACGCGTCGGGTGGATGGCGGATATTTGGCCAGCTTGGCCGCTGGCCGGATCGGACGTGGCGAGAAATTGCCACCGCAATTGGGGCACACGCCTTTCAGCACATGCTCCGCGCAATCGGCGCAGAAGGTGCATTCGAACGTGCAGATCATCGCATCCGTGGCATCGGGCGGCAGGTCCTTGCCGCAGCACTCGCAACCGGGTCTCAGTTCCAGCATTTCTTCCTCCCTGACGCTTCTAACGAATTGGTTTGTGCACGGTCACGAGCTTGGTGCCATCTGGAAATGTCGCTTCGACCTGCACATCGGGAATCATTTCGGCGACGCCCTCCATCACCTGCTCACGGCTGATCATATGCGCGCCTTCTTCCATCAATACGGCTACGGAGCGTCCGTCGCGGGCGCCCTCGACAATGAAGTCGCTGATGAGTGCGATCGCCTCCGGATGGTTGAGCTTGACGCCGCGCTCCAGCCGCCTGCGCGCCACCATGGCTGCCATGGCGATCAGCAGCTTGTCTTTTTCCCGCGGGGTGAGGTTCATCTTTTCCCTTCAGAGTTGCCAGACTTTGGGGAGCGACCGGCCCATCGAAAGCTCGGCCAGCAAGGGGGTGAGCACGCGCCGGAGCGAGAAGCCGTCTGCGGCGGCAAGCCGGACAAGCAGCTTACCGCCCCAGACGCTGGCGCCGCCGGCGTTTCCGATAATTTCGCGAACGGGTTCGAGGTGTCGCTCGCATCCAGGCGCAACCAGCAGCACCGTGGCCATGGCGGCATTACCGGCCAGAATGGCGGGCCGCATCAACTGGCAGGCGATATTACCTTCGAAGCGAAGCTCGTCGGCAAAGACAAGCTTTCCGTCGCGGCTAATGCGCCAGCGATCGCGGAACGTGCCGGATTGGACGGTTTCACCCATGGCTGCACGGCCAAAAACGGTTGCCTCGGAAATGAGCAGTTCGGCGTTGCCAACAAGATCGGCTTCCATCCGCCGGGTCATGCGGCCGCCATCGAAGAGGATCGTCTCTTGCGGCAGCCAGTCCAGCCGCGCATCGGCCTGGAGCCCGATCCGGTTCGTGACCGTCACCAGTGGGCCGGTGGACCTGTATATGCGCTCGCAGGCCTGCGTCGTCAGCGTCGCCCGCGCTCCCCTGTCCAGTTGCACTTCCGTGCCGAATTCATCACCGCCGGTCATGCCGCCGGCTGTGTTGATGAGCACCGCTTCCGGGATGCCGTCGTCCGTTCGGGGGAAGCGGACCTTCATGGACCCGTCCTGATACAACCGGTGGAGATGCGTCGCGCCATCTTGACGCCGGAGGGCCATGCGCGCCTTTCCGTTGGCGCGCTGCGGCTTCGGTAGGAGACCCGGAACGTTCTCAGAGCACGAGGTGTCGACGAACATCCGGTTCATCCAGGTTGCCGGCCTCTCCGGTGAAGACGATCCGGCCACGATCCATGATTATCACGGAATCGGCAAGCTCTCTTGCGAAGTCTAGATATTGTTCCACCAGAAGGATGGTCAGACCCGCCGTATCGCGCAGATAGGTGATGGCCCGGCCGATATCCTTGATGATGGAGGGCTGGATGCCTTCTGTCGGCTCGTCCAGTACCAGAAGCTTCGGCCGCATGACCAGCGCGCGGCCGATGGCGAGTTGCTGCTGCTGGCCACCGGACAGATCGCCGCCGCGGCGGGCGAGCATATCCTGGAGTACGGGAAAAAGCTCGAATATATGGTCCGGGATGGATCGCTGCCCGCGTCTCAGCGGCGCCATGCCCGTCTCCAGATTCTCGCGCACGCTGAGCAGCGGGAAGATCTCCCGGCCCTGCGGCACGAATGCGATGCCCGACCGGGCGCGATCGTACGCCGCGCGCCGGCCGAGCGCCTTCCCCTCGAAGGCAATCTCGCCCGATGTCAGCCTCAGATGGCCGGCAATCGCTCTCATCAAACTCGTTTTGCCGACCCCGTTGCGGCCGAGCACGCACGTGATCTTGCCCGCCTCCGCCTTCAGCGAAACGTCGCGCAAGGCAACCGCGGCACCGTAGTGTAGCGTCGCGTTCTCGACCTCAAGCATGGCACATGGTTCCTGCTTCTGGTCCCCCTGCGCCCCCGGCCCTCGGGCCGGGGGTGGCGAGCCATCCGACGCGCCAGAGGGGGTTCGTCAAAACCGGAAGATCGCTTCGTTGAGCTGGCACGGGTGTCATCGTCATCGCCCCAGATAGACTTCGATGACACGGCTGTCGGCGGAGACGAAATCGAGCGGACCTTCCGACAGCACCGAACCTTCATGCAAGCAGGTCACCTTGACCCCGAGTTCGCGGACGAAATGCATGTCGTGCTCGACCACGATAACGGAATGGCTTTCGGAGATCTCCCGGAGCAGCCGCGCCGTTTCTTCCGTCTCCGCGTCGGTCATGCCGGCGACCGGCTCGTCGACGAGGAGCAGTTTAGGGTCCTGTGCGAGCAGCATTCCGATCTCCAGCCATTGTTTCTGTCCGTGTGAAAGGCCGGCTGCGAGGTCGTGCCGCCGTTCCGTCAATCGAACCACGGCAAGGATCTCCCCGATGCGCTCCGCCTGCCAGGTAGAGCGCCCTTCGAACAACGCCTTGACCACGCTGCGTTTCCCTTTCAGCGCGAGCAGCAGATTATCTTCGACCGTGTGGCTCTCGAAGACGGTCGGCTTCTGGAACTTGCGCCCGATGCCGAGCATGGCGATATCGGCTTCGTCGTGGCGGGTGAGATCGACATTGCCATCGAAGAAGACTTCCCCCTCGTCCGGCTTCGTCTTCCCGGTGATGATGTCCATCATGGTCGTCTTGCCGGCGCCATTCGGGCCGATGATGGCGCGCATCTCACCCTTTTCCAGCACCAGCGACAGGTTGTTGATCGCACGAAAGCCGTCGAAGGAGACCGAGACGCCATCGAGGTAAAGGATGGGCTTTGTTGCGTCGGTCATGATTATCCCGCCGCCTCCGTCATCGGATTTTCGTCTTTGCCAAAGCTTTCCGGCTCGACGCCCCTCCCGGCGGCGGTCGATGCACGGCGTGTCCGCATCGCCGCCCAACGGTCGATCAGCGTCCCGACGATACCCTTTGGCAGGAAAAGCGTGACCAGGACGAACAGGCCGCCCAGCGCGAAAAGCCAGAATTCGGGGAAGGCGCCGGTGAACCAACTCTTGCCCCAGTTGACGATGAGCGCGCCGATGATCGGACCGACGAGGGTGGCGCGGCCGCCAACCGCCGTCCAGATGACTACCTCGATCGAATTGGCTGGCGCGAATTCGCTCGGATTGATGATGCCGACCTGCGGCACGTAGAGCGCGCCGGCAATTCCCGCCATCACGGCGGATGCGGTGAAAGCGACGAGCTTGACGTTCTCCGGCCGCCAGCCGAGGAAGCGCGTGCGGCTTTCCGCATCGCGCACCGCAATCATGAGCTTCCCGTATTTCGACTTCACGAAGAAGGCGACCAGGACGACCGCCAGTGCCAGGGTCAGCGCGCTTGCGGCGAACAGTGCAGCGCGGGTCTCGCCCGACTGGATGTCGAACCCGAGCATATCCTTGAAATCGGTAAGGCCGTTGTTGCCGCCGAAGCCCATGTCGTTCCGGAAGAAAGCGAGCAGCAGCGCGTAGGTCATCGCCTGGGTTATGATCGACAGGTAGACGCCGGTGACACGGCTCCTGAATGCGAACCAGCCGAACACGAAGGCGAGGAGCCCCGGCGCCAGCACCACCATGATGGCGGCGACCCAGAAATGGTTGAAGCCGTACCAGAACCAGGGCAGTTCCTTCCAGTTCAGGAAGACCATGAAGTCGGGCAGGATCGGGTTTCCGTAGACGCCCCTCGAGCCGATCTGCCGCATCAGGTACATGCCCATCGCGTAGCCGCCGAGCGCGAAGAAGGCGCCGTGACCGAGCGAAAGGATGCCGCAATAGCCCCACACCAGATCGAGCGCCAGCGCCAGAAGCGC